>JAAZDJ010000001.1 GCA_012512255.1 Clostridiales bacterium
CCAATGCAAAGAATGGAGCGAAAACGAAGCGGCGATAAAATGGCGTATGCAACAAGAATTATATCCCGATAAGTATGGTTCGCCTTCGGATTAAATCGCTTTAAATAAAAAATAATTGGGCTGTAAAATGCGCTATTTTACAGCCCAATTAAAAAAACACATAAAGGGTGGTTGAATATTAGGCTAACGATAATCTCGCCTTGAATTTAGCGCCCTTACGGATTTGCTATTTGCCATTAATTTTTTAGTTTTTTAATGATTGGACAAAGAATCAGCTTGATAAGCAGTTAACACATCTAATTTTGTTTGGTTAATATCTTAAAAGCGTAAAATTTTTTGTTGTTTTAAGATACTAAGTTTTTTTTTGTTAAAAAAGGAGAGGAATAATGCGAATAATAAAAAATTTATGTTTGGTAATCGCGATAATAATGCTATCGGCTTTGGCGACTGTTAATTTTAATTTCGTCCAATCAAGCGAACAAACCCAAAGCCGCGCGGGAATTAGGGCGTTGCCCTTTAGGGATTTGTCAGCGCAGCAGATTGTTCAAGAAATGGGCGCGGGTTGGAATCTTGGCAACACTATGGATGGACATACAGGAATGATGCCCAGCGAGACAGCTTGGCAAGGCGACATTACTACCCAAAGATTAATTGACGCCGTTCACGATATGGGATTTAACACCATAAGAGTTCCCGTAACTTGGGGCCAAAAAATTGACGATGACAATGACTACAAAGTTGACGAGGCGTGGATGAGCCGCGTTCAAGACATTGTAGACTATGCCATAAGTCAAGATATGTATGTGGTAGTCAATATGCACCATGACGGCGTTCACGATGGCGGCGGCTGGTTTAATTTGACCCTAGAGGGGGACCAGCTAGAGGCGGTCAAAGCAAAGTATAAGGCTTTGTGGCGTCAAATTGCTGAGCGTTTCAAATATTACGACGAGCATTTGATTTTTGAGGCGATGAACGAGGTATGGGTAACCAATGACAATTATCCTTATGACTTTGAGATTATAGGCGAATGCAACCAAATATTTGTGGACACCGTGCGCGAAACGGGCGAAAACAATAAGCATAGATGGCTTGTCTGCACGGGCAGATACACTAATTTGGACGCCGCGCTAAATCCCGCCTATAAGTTTAAACTGCCCCAAGATGAATATAACGATGAAAACAGAATTATGGTTTCATTCCACGATTATGACAATGAATTTGGAATGGATGGAACAGTAAATGATTTTTCAAGCCAAAAAGTAAACGAATGGAAGCAAAAATTTCAAAAAATGTATGACAATTTCACCTCCAAAGGCATTCCGGTATTATTCGGCGAGCATGGCGCCGTTGACAATGGCAAAAACGAAAAGGGCAGAGCGCATTATTTTGAGGTAGTTTACAAGTTGTCATACCTTAGCAATGTGGTGGCTTGCGTTTGGGACAATAACGGCGCTTATGAGGCAGGAAAGCCTGCCGCTGATAAGTTTAGGGTTATAGACCGCAAAGAATGCAAACCTTGGCAAAAAGAAATAACGGACGCTATCATGAGAGGTTATTTTGTAAGGCGCGAAGGACAAAATCTAAAAGATTTTTCCGTATTATCTACGGCGGGATATGTGTATGCCACTAACTCTAGAGCCGCGTCTATAAAAGAAATCACCGATATAACCTTGTCGGATACATCTTTGGCGTTAAAGCCCGGTATGGCGAAAAATGTTACGGCTAGTTTAGAGCCTAGCGATACTAACGATGTGCTCTTGTGGAAGACTTCGGACCCTACGGTCGCTACCGTATATAACGGCTTAATAAGGGCTAAGGGCATAGGCAAAGCAACAATAACGGCGTTTTCGCAAAGCGGCTCGGTAGCCGAGCAAATAGAAGTAACGGTTTATCCCGACCGAACGCTCAAAAGACCGGCGACAGATATCGCTACGGACAAAGAATTGTATATTTTGGAGCCGGGCGAAACCGCCTCTATTGATGTGGCATTAACGCCCGCCAAAAATAGCGAGATTGTGAGATTCAAATCCTCTAACCCGAATGTAGCGACAGTCAACAAATTGGGCAAAATTGTCGGGGTTGATGATGGCGCGGCTTATATATCAATAACCACGACCAGCGGGCTTACAAAAACGGTAAAAGTAGTCGTCAAGACTATTACAGAGGACAATGATCTTTCTGTGGGCTTATATGTATATTACAACGATAAAGAAAATGGTTATTATTCTAATGAATTAGGCGAAGCGACGCAGATTGTAGGCGATGGCGTTTATACTTTGAGTTTTGATTGTGACGAGCATTTGTCGCAAGACGCAAAAACCAAAGGCGTCAAATATCTTAAAAATCTAGGCTCGATTTATATAAAAGATTTGAAAGAAAAACCTAATTTATTGACTAGCGGCAAAATTTTGTATAATTCTATCGCGGTTGACGGAACCGATCTCACAATCACAATCACAGAGCCAAAATCTGCTATTAAAAATAACAAAGTTTTTGACACTAACGACCCGATTAACGCGTGGGAAGGTTCGGCAGTAAGCGAAGTTACAGTTAGCGATTATGTCCTTAACTTTACGACGGTTACTAATCCGAAAAAAATAACCGTTACCTTTACATTAAGCGATGTGGTATTTAAGGCGGGCGACGGGTCATCAAATAATGTAACAAAAGTTGAGATTGACGGTAAAGATAAGGTTTCTTTGGACGGTCAAAAAACCGAAGAACCAATCGCCGTGAAGATTACGCCTGTCGATACCGCCGAGAAAATAACATTTTATTCGTCCGATAATTCGGTAGTTTATACGGACATTAGTGGACAAGATGTGCCCAGCGATAACGGCGTAGTTAATGCCAATGTTGTCGCGATGGGCGAGGGCGAAGCCACTATTACGGCGATTTCGGAAAGCGGACAAAAAGCGGTGTTTAATGTGACCGTTTCGTCATTAGGCGAGATATCATACGACGGATTTGAGGAAGAGTATATAAATATGGCTGAGGTTGACGATGAAAACGGCGAAACAAATGAAAAAGGCTGTAAAGGCTGTAAAGGCAAGAACAACGCCGTGATTTTGGCCTTAATGACTGTGTTGTTATGGTCGGTTACCCGCTTTAAAAAATAATATAATTTTAGCTAGTTAATACTAAGCAGATTGCCTTTATTAAAATAAAGGCAATCTGCTTAGTATTTTTTATTACTTAGCACGCCAAACGCCTTGCTTTACGGCTTTGCTAATTATCATTGGGCTTTTTTGATTTTTTCCGCGCGCTCTGCTATGGGAGGAGTAGTAAGTTAATAAGCCTTGATAGCTATGGGCTTTAGCATAGCGTTATAAAACGCGCTTTGAAAGGCAAACAAGAAACATAACTCAATCCAACAGCTTTAATTTAACGCGTTGTAAAACCGCGCAGGTTTGCGCGTTATTTTGGTTTTTTTGGAGCAATGATTTATAATTGATATATTAAATTAATTTATAGGTTTTTTTATGTATAGGTTTGTTTGTTTGGGAGATATTAACCAAGAAATTAGGGATCTAAGATGGGAAGTTTTTGTGGTTGAGCAGGGCATTGATCCCGAGATAGAGATAGAAAAAGACGAGTATAATTATAAGCATTTGTGTTTTTATAAGGACGGCATTCTTATAGCGTACGCCCGAGCCAAATGTCAAGGCGAGGTTTTGCGAGTTGGCAGAGTCTTGGTCAAAAAAGAATACAGAGGCCAGGGCTTAGGAGCGGCGATTATGAAATATTGCGAAGAGATAGCCAAACAAAACAATTGCGCGGTTTTGGAGCTTCACGCCCAGAGTCAAGTAATAGGGTTTTATGAGAAATTGGGATACGATGCAATCGGCGATTATTTTTTGGAAGCCAATATCAAGCATAAAAAAATGAAAAAATATCTGACCAAATAGCCGCAGGGAAAAGCCATGCTCGTAATATTTCATAGCAGGAGACAAATTCATGATAAGAAAAGCCGAAATATCTGATTTGATTGCTATAACTCAACTGGCAATCCTTCTGTGGCCGGACAATGAATTTGACGACTTAAAAAAGGAAATAGAAAAAACGCTTTTAGATAAAGACGCTGTAGTTTTTCTGTGTTTTGATAAGGATATTCTTGTCGGGTTCGCGATGTGCCAACTGCGGCATGATTATGTAGAAGGAACAAAAAGCAGCCCGGTCGGCTATTTGGAAGGTGTTTTTGTGCTTGAAAATTATCGGAATAAAGGTATTGCTACAAAATTGCTTCAACATTGCGAACAGTGGTCCAAAGAAAATGGCTGCATTGAATTTGCCAGCGACTGCGAAATCGCAAATGCGGATAGTTATGCTTTTCATATTAAATATGGGTTTCAAGAGGTAAATCGTATCATTTGTTTTAAAAAGGCAATTAATACGGCATAGGACTGAAAATAACCCAAATAAACTTATAAAAACATAAACAACTACGGCTTTTATCGCTTCGCTAAAAAAAGTTAGCCATTTGAGGCGATAGAACGGATTAAATGTTAAAAAAGCCCAAAAAATTTTATCACTTTCGCAATTTATTAGATAAAAGCATATACTAATTTAATTGACGAATAATAACAGATATTGATATAATTAATCTATCTTTATAGACTGTTAAATAGAAAAAAATTTTCCTTTGGGGGAGATAACAGAACATGAAAAAGATTATAACTTTTTTAATTGCCTTAGCTTTAGGAATGTCTTGTATGGCGGTCACGGGATGCGGACCAAAAGCCGATTTTAAAATAGGCATAGTGCAATTAGTTGACCATGTGGCGTTGGACGCGGCTAATAAAGGTTTTAGGGAAGAGCTGGAAGCTCTACTAAAAAAAGAAGGTAAAACCGTTGAGTTTATTAACAAATCGGCTTCAGGCGATTTTGGAAATTGCACGACAATAGCTAACACTTTTGTCGCGAAAAAAGTTGATTTGATGCTGGCAATCGCTACTCCCGCGGCTCAAGCCGCCGCCAGCGTTACCACGGAAATTCCTATTTTGTTTACGGCGGTTACCAATCCAGTCGTCGCGGGACTTACTGAGAGTTGGGATGAGCCCAAGACTAATGTAAGCGGGACTTCGGATCTCAATCCCGTAGAGGATCAAATAGATCTTATAAGAGAGCTTGTTCCGGGTGTTAAGAAAATTGCCGTATTCTACGATTTGGACGAACCCAATTCTTTATATCAACTTGAACTTGTTGAGGATTATTGCGAGAAACTTGATATTACGGTAGTAAAGAAGGGAATTCCAGATATTAATGATTTGCAACAATCCTATAACAGTTTGGATAATGATGTTCAAGCTATATACATTCCTACCGATAACACATTAGCCAATGGGGCGGATCAAGTTCATGCTCTAAATAAAGACGGCAAACAACTTCCTATAGTATGCGGAGAGACAGGAATGAACGATAAATGCGGCGTAGCCACATACGGAATTGATTATTACAAATTAGGCAAGCAGACCGCTAAAATGGCTTTTAAGATTTTGATAGAAGGCGCTGATATTGCTAAAATGCCTGTCGAGACAGCGGAAGGCGAACCCGAGCTTTCAATTAACCAAACGGTAGCCGATGAAATAGACTTTACAATACCTGATTCAGTATTAAATAAAGTTAATCAAGCTTAAATAACACAAAGGATAATTATGGCACAACTTTTACAATCAATATTGGGCGGCGCCAATCAAGGCTTGTTATGGGCATTGTTGGCGCTCGGTGTTTTTATATCATTTAGGATATTAAATTTTGCCGACCTTACCGCCGAGGGAAGTTTTGCTTTAGGCGGCGCGGTTGTGGCGTCTTTGATTACCAAAGGTCTAGAACCCGCGCTGTCCAGTCTTATCGCGTTTTTGGCGGGGACTTTGGCAGGAC
>JAAZDJ010000002.1 GCA_012512255.1 Clostridiales bacterium
GGGCGAGGTAAGCGCGCCTATGCTTTTGGAGCTTGGCGTAAAATATGTGATTATCGGCCACAGCGAAAGGCGTCAATATTTTGGCGAGACCGACCAGACGGTAAACAAAAGGGTCATTCAGGCGCTTAAGAGCGGGCTTATTCCCATTATGTGCGTAGGCGAGACCGAACAGCAAAGATTAAGCGGGCAGACCGACGAGGTCAACCGCCGTCAATTGACAATCGGGCTTCAAGATGTATCGGAAGAAGACGCCCAAAAGATAGTGATAGCCTACGAGCCCGTGTGGGCGATAGGCACGGGCAGGACTGCAACCGAGAAGGACGCGGACGAGACCATAGGTAAAAAAAGGGAAATGCTGAGCGTGATTTATTCACGTGACACGGCCCAAAAGATTAGAATACAATATGGCGGGAGCATGAATTCAAAAAACGCGCAAGGGCTTATGGCGATGCCCCAAATAGACGGCGGTTTGATAGGCGGCGCGAGCCTAAAGGCCAAGGACTTTAGCCTGATAGTAAAAGCCGCCGACCTTCAAAAATTTTGATTAGACTGTTTTTTAAAGGACACTTATGAAAAAAAGATTTGTTGCTATGATTATAATGGACGGAATGGGCTTTAGGGAATCCGCAGAATGCAATGCGGTCGCCATTCAGGGCACGCCCAACCTAAACAGGCTAAAAGAACAATACCCTTTTACATTGCTGGGCGCGAGCGGGCTTGACGTGGGCTTGCCCCATGGGCAGATGGGCAACAGCGAAGTGGGACACCTGAACATCGGCGCGGGCAGGGTTGTCTATCAAGACATAACCAGAATAGACAAAGCGATTACCAACGGCGAATTTTTTGAAAACCCCGCGCTAAAGGGCGCTATGCAAAACGCAAAGGATAATAATTCCAAATTGCATTTGATAGGCTTGTTATCGGACGGCGGAGTGCATAGCCATATCAACCATCTATTCGCGCTGTTGGACATGGCGGCAAAAAACAATATCAAAAATGTTTATGTCCACGCCTTGATGGACGGGCGCGATGTTTCCCCCACTAGCGGCGCGGGCTTTGTCGCCCAAACTCAGCAAAAACTAAAAGAGTTAGGGATAGGCAAAGTCGCGAGCGTGTGCGGCAGGTATTATTTTATGGACAGGGATAACCGCTGGGACAGGGTTGAAAAGGGCTTTAATAGCATAACGGCCGGCAAAGGCAAGACCGCCCTAGACCCCGTTAAAGCCATAGAAGAATCATACGCCCAAGGCGTAACCGACGAGTTTATCGTGCCCTTTGCCGTTGTGGACGAACAAGGCCGTTATGACGGTCAAGTGGACGCCAAGGATAGCGTAATATTTTTCAACTTTAGGGCCGACCGCGCACGAGAGGGCACGCGCGCTTTTCTATACCAAGATTTTGACAAGTTTGAAAGGGCAAAAGGTTATTTGCCGGTGTATTTTGTTCAGATGACCCAATACGACGCGACTTTTACGGGCCTTCATACCGCTTTTGAACCCAAAGAACTAAAAAACACTTTGGGCGAGTATTTGGCGGGTTTGGGCTATACGCAGCTTAGAATCGCCGAAACCGAAAAATACGCGCATGTGACTTTTTTCTTTAATGGCGGCGTGGAAAAGCCCAACAAAAACGAGCGCAGGATCTTGATTAATTCGCCCAAGGTCGCCACTTACGACTTAAAGCCCAAGATGTCGGCTTACGAGGTTACGGCCGAGGCGATCAGGCAGATTAAATCCAAAGAAATAGACGTTATGATCTTGAATTTCGCCAATTGCGATATGGTGGGGCATTCGGGCAATCTCGCCGCGACCATAAAAGCGGTGGCGGCTGTTGACGATTGCGTGGGGCAGCTGGCAAAACTCATTACCGTTATCGGCGGGGCGGTTATAGTCACAGCCGATCACGGCAACGCCGAACAGCTTTGCTATGACGACGGCTCGCCTTGCACTGCGCATACCACCAATCCCGTGCCTTGCATATTGGTTGACGATAGCAGAAAAAATATCAAGCTAAGGGACGGGGGCAAGTTATGCGACCTTGCCCCGACTTTGCTGAAATTATTGGACGAGGAAATCCCGCAAGAAATGGAAGGCAAGCCGTTATTTTAAATCAAAGCGCTTGTGTAATTGGCTGGATTATGTTATAATCATTAAGCTAAAAAATGTTAATGGAGGAAACTTAGTTTGTCTTTATTTTTGCAGACTGTGCCTGAGTGGGTTTCAAACAGTTTTCCTTATATAAGAATGGCGCTTATGGCGCTAGAAGTTTTGCTGGCGATATTTTTGATTATTGTCGTGTTGTTCCAGCCCGGCAGCACAGAGGGCTTGGGCGCGATCTCAGGCGGTCAGGACACGTTCTTTGGGAAGCACAAGGGACAAACCTTGGAAGGCAGGATGAAAAGGTTGACCATAATAACGGCCGCTTTGCTGGTTATTAACGCGGCGGTTTTCTTCATTACAATGGCGATTTATGCGGGATAATGAAATAATACAAAAAGGCTAATAAAGGGCGGCTTTTTGTAAGGCTGCCCTATTTTTTTAAATGTTTTAGAATGAATATACGCATAATATATAATAAAAACCTAAATGGTGACAAAATATGCTTAATTTTAAAGACAAAGTTTATGAGATAATTACAACCCAAGGGTTGTCGGGCTTGACCAAAAACGCGTTGTTGAAAAAACTTGGCGCAAAAAGCGCTTTTGAGACAAAGCACATGGGACAGGCATTAGACGAACTCGCCAAAGAGGGCAAGCTTGTAGCACAAGACAGCAAAAAGATCCGCAAGTATTTTTTGCCCCAAAAGATAAACGCGTATAAGGGCAAGATCCAAGGCAACGCCCGCGGTTTTGGTTTTTTTGTAAGCTCTGAGCTGGGCGAGGATGTGTTTATCCCGCCTAAGGCCATGAACAGGGCAGCGCACGGCGATACCGTTATGGTCAAGGTCAACAAGCAAAAAGCCCAAGGCCAGTCCCTAGAAGGCGAGGTTTTGACTATTTTGGAACGTGGCGTAAAAAGAACGGTCGGGCGGTTTTACGCCAGGCAAAACAAAAACTACGGCTTTGTGACGCCCGACGACCATAATTTTTATTATGATATTTTCATACCCGCCGACAGCTTCAACGGCGCCAAAAACGGGCAAAAGGTGGTCGTCCAAATCACGGGCTATCCCGAAAATTCCAAAAATCCCGAAGGCAAGATTATAGAGGTTTTGGGGGATCTTGGGCAAAAGGGCATAGATATTTTGTCTATTATCCGTTCTTACGACCTTTATGAAGAGTTTGACCAAAATGTTTTGGAAAACGCGCGCAAAGTCAGTATTCCTATTACCCAAAAAGATTTGGCGCAAAGACAAGATTACAGGGACTGGAAAACCATTACCATAGACGGCGAGGACGCCAAAGACTTGGACGACGCGGTAAGTTTATACAAGGATAAAAAAGGGCATTTTTTGCTGGGCGTGCATATTGCCGATGTGTCGCATTATGTCAAGCCCAATTCGCCGCTTGACAAAGAAGCCTTAAAACGCGGCACAAGCGTTTATTTTGCCGACAGGGTGCTGCCCATGCTGCCCAAGGACTTGAGCAACGGCATTTGTTCTTTGGACGAGGGGCAAGAAAGGCTTACATTGTCCGTTCTTATTGAGTTTGACCCCCAAGGCAAAGTTTTAGACTCTGAGATTCATCCAAGCGTAATAATCAATAAAGCCCGAATGACTTACGAAAAGGTCAACAGGCTGCTTGCGGGCGATAAAAATTTAGATCCAAAATATCTGGAATATTATCCTATGCTGAAGGATATGGAAGAGCTGATGTATATCCTTAACCAAAAACGCCGCGAAAGAGGCTCTATTGACTTTGAGATACCCGAGAGCAAAATCGTTTTGGATTCAAGGGGCAAGGTAATAGATGTTATGCCTTACCCGCGCGGAGTAAGCCACAGGATAATAGAGGAATTTATGCTTGCCGCCAATGAAGCAATCGCTGAGACATTTTACCACGCCGACATACCTTTTGTTTTTAGGGTGCACGAAAATCCCACCGAAGAAAAAACCGCGGCGATGCTCGCCTTTGCGCAAGGCGCGGGCCTAAAAATAAAACTAAACAAAAACAGCGCGCTGTATCCAAAGACCGTCCAGCAAATTTTGGCGCAAGCCGAAGACAAGTCTATTTATAATATAATCAACAAGGTGGTTTTGCGCTCAATGCAAAAGGCTAGATACTGCGAGCAAAACCTCGGGCATTTTGGCTTGGCGAGCAAGCATTATTGCCATTTTACCGCGCCCATACGCCGCTATCCCGATTTGGCGATACACAGGATAATAAAAGACTTTCTCAACAACGGCTTGAAAAATATGAGAAAATATGAGAAATTTGTAATTGACGCGAGTTCCCTATCCAGCGAAAGGGAGATGGTGGCGGAAAACGCCGAAAGGGACGTAGAGGACTTGTTAAAAACCCAATTTATGAGCGAGCGCTTGGGCGAGAAATACGAGGGCATTATAAGCGGCGTTACAGAGTTTGGAGTTTTTGTGGAACTGCCCAATACCTGCGAAGGGCTTGTAAGGCTTGAAAATTTGCCCAAAGATTATTATCATTATGACCAAGCTAACTTCGCGCTTGTAGGCAAAAAGATGGTCTATCGCCTTGGCGACAAAATGGAAGTCATAGTGATCGGCGCGGACCTGGACAACAGAAAAGTTGAGTTTGCGCCGGCGTAAAAAAATCAAAAAAACGGGATTTATCGGGGATATGAATGGTATTAAGGTTATAGCCGAAAACAAAAAGGCAAGGTTTGAATATTTTGTTCTTGACGCTTACGAGGCCGGCATTGTCTTAAACGGCGACGAGGTCAAATCCATAAGACAGGGCGCGATTAACCTAAAAGACAGCTTTGCCGTAATAATAGGCGGCGAAGTGTTTTTGCGCAATTGTCATATAACGCCTTATCAAAAGGCGACTTACTTTAACAGCGAGGCGCGCCGAGACCGCAAGCTTTTGTTAAACCGTTCGGAGATCAGCAAGCTAATAGGCAAAGTCAACGAAAAAGGGCTGACGCTCATACCGCTTAAGGTTTATTTTAAGGGCAGTCTTGTAAAGGTTGAGCTTGGGCTTTGCCAAGGCAAGAAGCTGTATGACAAGCGCGAAACCCTAAAGCGCAAAACCCAAGAACTGGAAGCCCGCCGCGCTATCAAAGAATATAAATAAAGCGCCCTTAAAAGTTTAAGAGCGCTTTTTTTTGCTTTGGATATCTATCCATTACAGCAACCACCGCCGCGATAATATAGGCGCTTGCGTTTTGCCATTATACAGCAATAGCCGGCGGTTATAATCGTTAGTATTATTTTTTCTTTAACTATCTTTTTATCGCATGAGCATAGCCAGCGGCTGCTAGGCGTTTGCGTTTTTGTTTTTTGACAACTCTTTTATTCTGCAATTATCGCCAGCCTGTTAGATAAGGTTTGTATTTATTTTGACTATTTTTTGCACCATCGCCAGCGATTAAATTTTTTATTTCTTTTCTTTTACTATGCGCTTTCTACCCTCAAACATTATCGCCACGGCGCCCGGGCCGGTGTGCGAGCCGATTATAGGGCCGATATAGCCTATGCGGATATCGGTCGCGCCCGCTTGGGCTAATTTGGCCTTGAGCTCTTGCGCCGTTGCCAAATCATCGGCATGGGCGATATAAACTATCGTGGCGTTTGGCGCTTTGTCGTTAACATAACGGTTTACCAAGGCGTCCAAGGCTTTGTTTTGGCCGCGCTCTTTTCCTATGACGACAAGCTCGCCCATATGGTTGACGGCTATTAGCGGCCTTATGCCCAAAATAGAGCCGACCAAAGCCGAAGTGGAAGACAATCTTCCCCCGCGCCTTAGGTGGAACAGGTTTTTTATGGTCACAAAGTGCTGAACCCTTTCCACAAGCCCGTTAAGGTAATCCGCGGCCTCTTGCGCGCCCTTGCCCGTTTCCCTTAACTGGACCGCCGCGTCAACAAGCAGCATTTGGCCCAATGTCGCGCCTTTTGAGTCAATGATATAAATATTGCGGTCTTTGTGTTTTTCCATAACTTCTTTTGCGGCGGTTTTGGCGTTTTCGCAGGTGGTGGAAAGGCCGCTGGACAGCGTAATGTGTATTATATCGCCTTGGCCTTTGGTCAAAAGGTCCTCAAAATATTCGGCCGTTTCGGTCACATTAAGCTGCGTGGTCGTGGACATCTTGCCCGCGCGCAGCTTGTCGTAAAAGGCTTTGTATTCGGCCTCTGAATCGTAAGTGTCCCTATACTCAACTTCGTCAATGATATAAGCCATAGGAATATAATAGACATTTTTTTGGGCGAGATCCCCCTTGAAAGCGTCGCAGCAAGAATCGGTGGAAATTATAAAACTCATAACAATCTCCTTTTTATTTTTTAGGTTTTAACAATTATAATTATTAGCCTAGAACAATAGCAACCTAAAAAATGCCAAAAAATGTCAAATTCCAAAACTGTAACACAAATGTAAATTATCTTTGTTAATTTTTGCCAATTTTTTGGAGAATAGACAAGATATATTTAAATAATTTTTGCGCTTTTTAAAGGCGACCTTTTTTTAGGCTTTAATTATAAAAATCTTTTGCCGCGGCATATATTAGCACCAAAGGCAAGGTGCGTTATAATAAAAAATTTGACGCTTTCGGCTAGGTGATGTATTTGCCCCGCTTTGCCCAAAAGCAAGATTGGTTATAGCGAAAAATTTGACAGCCATTTAAAAACATAGTATACTAAAAAATATTTTAAAAACAAAAGATAAAGAGAGCGTTATACATATGGACGAAAAACGCGGCAGCCCAAAATTTTTATTTACAGGCTTAGGTCTAGTTTTTGGCGCGGCGATTGGGATAATCATCGCTTTAGCCTTGCGGCAATCAATCTTTTGGGCGGGGATTGGGACAGGTGTCGGGCTTATTATCGGGGCGATAATAGATTCAATGAAAAACAGATAAATTAAAAATGGCTTAAATAACCAACCTAAAAATTATGGCAATACATTTTAAATATGATAATATATGTATGCTAAAATATTTTATTGCGGGGATGTAGCTCAATTGGCAGAGCGCTTGAATGGCATTCAAGAGGTAGTCGGTTCGATCCCGATCATCTCCACCAAAGACAACAACCCGATGCAATATTGGCGTCGGGTTTTTATTTTAATACGCAATTAATGGCGCAAGGATGTGATATTTTTTCGTTGAATTGTTTGGTTTTGGGTTGTAAGCTATTTGGTGGTATGTTTTTTTATCCATAATCAAACAAATAACTTATTTAGATTTTTAATAAAATACATTTGGGATTATTAAATTAAATATATTTTGGAATAAATATATGAATTTTTTGGTATTAAAAGTTTTTAGTTTAAATAAAAAATAAAGGACTATAAAAACAAAAAATATAAGCCAAAACCTAAAAAACAAAACAATAATAACCCAAAAACAAAAACCGCAAAAAAAATCATAAAGGAGAAAAAGATGAGATACCATAATCCTGTAATCAAAGGTTTTTATCCCGACCCAAGCGTATGCAGGGCGGGCGATAAGTATTATCTTGTGTGTAGCTCGTTTCAATATTTTCCCGCCGTGCCTTTGTTTGAGAGCGGGGACCTTGTCAATTGGAAACAAATAGGGCATTGCCTTACTCGCAAAAGCCAAATTATGTTGAACAAGATTGACAGCTCGGGCGGGGTGTTCGCGCCCACTATCCGTTATAATGAGGGGCGTTTTTATATGACCACCACCAACGCCAGCGCGCAGCAAAATTTTTATGTCTGGACGGACGATATTTATTCGGAATGGTCCGAGCCCATTTTTGTCGATCAAGGCGGGATTGACCCGTCGCTTATGTTTGACGACGGCAAGGTTTATTTTTTGAGCACGGGGCAAGACGACGAGGGCAAAAGCGGGATAATCCAATGCCAAATTGATATCAAAACCGGCCAAAAACTTACCCCGAGCAAATGTATTTGGCAGGGCACAGGCGGCAGGTATCTGGAAGCGCCGCACATGTATAAAATCAACGACTGGTATTATCTGGTGGCGGCCGAAGGCGGCACGGAATACGGCCATATGGTCACCTACGCGCGCGCCCGCTCGCCCGAAGGTAAATTTGAAAATTACGCCCATAATCCCGTTCTTACCAACCGCAATTTAGGCGCTTTTGAACTGCAGGGGATGGGTCA
>JAAZDJ010000003.1 GCA_012512255.1 Clostridiales bacterium
AAAAATATTACATCGCCCAATATATAATCGCTGATTGTTTTTATTTCGTATTCCCAATCGTCAAAGGGCAGGCTTTTGTGGATTATTTTTATTTTGTCGCCCGCCTTGACGCCTAAGTGTTTTGCCGCCGAATAGGACACAATCATCTCAGAATAGTCTATCGTTTTGCCCGTTTTTTTATCGCGCTGGGATATGCCTTTGAAATCCGCGTCCACAAACCTTAAATTGATTTTTAGATATTGACCGTCAAATTGCGCCAAAGCAATCGCCTCAAAATAATCGTCGCCCTTATCGTTTTGGTCAAATTTAATTTGGCTGTCAAAGCTGTAAATATGTTGATATTGATAAGTTTTTCTTATATCGTTGTCTATATTATTGACCGAGTTCAATATGCCAAGCCCAATCATCAGCAACATGCCCGATATAACCATGCCCAAAAACATAATCATATGCCTCCCAAAATTACGCAAAATATCCCTTATAAAAAATTTTAGCCCGAATTTTAAGTTTTCTATTTTGGCAGCCTTTTCTATTTTGCTGACCTTGGCGCGCCTGCCCCTGCCGCGCATAAGCTCCAAAGGCGGCTGTTTTAACGCGTTTAACACGACAAAAAACATAACGGGCAAAATCATTCCAAAAGCTATGCCCAAAATAATAAGCATATCCAATGGATTGTAAGCATAGACGATAATGGGTAAATTGTATCTTGACAGCTCTATCAGCGCCAGCGCCCTCGCAAAAGCGTAGCCGCTAAGCCCTCCTACCGCCGTCCCCAGCGCTATTAACAAAAAAGGCAAAAACAAATAATGGATAAGCAACTCTTTTTTGGCGTATCCCACGGCGTAAAGCGTGCCCATCACATTTTCTTCGCCGAGCAGCTG
Source organism: Clostridiales bacterium (assembly GCA_012512255.1). Taxonomy (NCBI): domain Bacteria; kingdom Bacillati; phylum Bacillota; class Clostridia; order Eubacteriales; species Clostridiales bacterium. Next base: position 882 of record JAAZDJ010000003.1, read on the forward strand.
GCGGTTTAGGATTATAGCCAGCATAAAACAAGCGACCAGTAAGATAAATAGCGGCAAAATTTGGCCTATCTCTATAAATCCCGAGATATCGCTTCGCGCGTTTGTAATGCGGCCGTTCAGATCGGCCTCTAGCCAATTAATCGGCGCATAGCCCCTTTTTTGCAAGGCTTGTTTGAAATCCTTAAAAATTTGGTCTTTTTGCGCGTAGGACGCCTCGCTCTCGATCCTGACCAAATATTCCGTTTTGTAAAGGTCCGTCCAATACTTGATGTCCTTGACCAAAACCAAACCAAAGACATCCGAATCGTTGACAGTGTTGTTTGGGCGGGCCGAAACCGTTATATAGTCAGGCAGGGCGAAAAAGCCCGATACCACGGCTTGATGTTGGTTAATTGTTATAGTGTCGTTGATTTTTATCTTGTGATAATCGGCAAAACTTTGGTCAAGCAACACTTGGTTTGGGCCTTGGGGCGCTTGACCCTTTTTGAGCTGGTAGATATTTAGTTTTTCCGTTATTGAAAAAAGGCGTAGGGTGATCCCGTTTTGCTTAATATCCGCGTAATATCTTTTCTCGCTATGGTCAAAGTATTGCTCCAATAATTCTTCGTCTTGGCTTTTGAGCCCGTTGACGCCCGCATTGTCGTTTATTTCAAAAGACGCGTCGGCCAAGCGATGCTCTTGCCAAAAAGCGTCCAAACTATTTGAAATACTATAACCGCTTGTTCTAAACGCCGTAAAAAGAGCGCTTGATAATATTATAAGAACAAGCGCGCCCAAATATCTTATTTTATTAAACCTTATGGTCCTAAGCGACTTTAAAAAAAGCAGTTTCATTATATTTACCATTCAAGCTCGTGGGCTTGCAGTATGTTTTGGTTGACTTGGTTTTTAACAATTTCGCCGTTTTTTAGCGCCATTATTCTATCGGCCATCTTGGCGATTTCGCTGTTATGGGTAACCAGCAATACGGTAGTGTTGTATTTTTTATTGATATTTCTTAACAGCTTCAAAACCTCAATGGAGTTTTCATAATCAAGCGCGCCCGTGGGCTCGTCGCAAATCAAAAGCTTAGCGTTTTTGACTACGGCGCGGGCGATTGCCACTCTTTGCTGCTGGCCTCCGCTCAGCTTGGAGGGAAACTTGTTTTTTTGGTCCAAAATCCCCACGCTGTCTAGCACTTCGTCAATATCTAGCGGGTTTTTGGCGATATTGGCGGCGACTTCCACATTTTCCTTTATAGTAAGGGAGGGTATAAGATTATAAAACTGGAAGACAATGCCGATATGCTCGCGCCTAAACTCGGTAAGCGCGTTGTCATTTAGGGCGGTAATTTGGGTATCCATTATTGTAACGCTTCCGCCGCTTGGGCGGTCTATGCCGCCAATTATATTCATAAGCGTGGACTTGCCCGAGCCCGACGGGCCCAAAACCACGCAAAATTCACCCTCCAGAACATAGAAGCTGATTTTTTTGAGGGCGTAAAAATCAGCCCCGCCCGCGCGATATATTTTGACCAAATCTTTGACTGTTACCAACTCTTTCATTATATTTTTATTATATTATTCAAGTATTACCTTATTTTTACAAAACTATCTCAGTTCTCAAACATAATGTTGATAATTGTTAAAAAATAAAAAATAAGCGCAATATATTGTGTATTTTTGCTTTTAATTGTAAAATCAATTTGTTATAATATGACTAACCTAGCTTATTATCTAACCCCTCATAAATTCTAGGACAAAGCCCGCCAAAACATTTTAAGGCGGGCATTGTCTTTTTAGGCGTTTTTTTATAACTTAATTTTATCTTGTGGAATTTCAATAATAATTTAAGCCAAAAACAATAAAAAGGCTTTATTGCGTTATTTATACGCAAAAAACCTTAGGCGACAAAAAAAGCGAAAAAGGACAGCCTTTTTCGCTTTAAAAAGCATCTTTTAAAAAAACAAACTTAGTTAGCTTTGTAAGGCAACAGGGCCATTTCCCTTGCGCGCTTGATAGCCACCGCCAAAACCCTTTGGTGCTTAGCGCAAGTGCCCGTGGTTCTTTTGGGTATAATCTTGCCTTTTTCGGTAATAAACTTTTTGAGCTGGTTAGCGTCTTTGTAGTCAATATTAAGTTTTTCAACGCAAAAGACGCAAACTTTCTTTTTAGAGGGTCTGTAGGGTTTTTTTACTGTTTTTTCCTTTTCTTCCGCAACTGTTTTTTTCTTGTCTTCCATATCATTAATCTCCTATCTTAAAAAGGCAAATCATCGTCTTCAATGGGCGGGATATTCTGGATACTCTTTTTTTCCTCGTATGAGTCCTGAGCCGATTTGGGCGTCAAAAACTCAACTTCCTCCGCCACGATTTCGGTAATATATCTTTTTATGCCGTCTTGCTCGTATGAGCGCGTTTGCAAAGTCCCGCACACGCCTATTTTTGAGCCTTTTCTCAAATACTTATGGCAGTTTTCGGCGAGGCCTCGCCATGTCACGATATTAAAAAAATCAGTCAGTCTTTCGCCGTCGGCGCTTAGATAATTGCGGTTTACGGCTATGGACATTCGGCAGTATGGGATGCCGCCCGTTGTTTGGGATAATTCGGGGTCGCGCGTCAGATTGCCTATTAATATTACTTTATTCATAATTACATATCCTTATTTTTAATCCAATCTGACTAACATATGTCTCAAAAAATCGTCTGAAATTTTAATTTGTCTGGCGATTTCCAAAGGCAACTCGGCAGGTCCCGTAAAATTCATAAGGACATAATAACCTTCGTTTTTGAACTTGATAGGGTAGGCGAGTTTTCTTACTCCCCATTTGTCAATCTTATCAATGGCTCCGCCCGCCTCTGTAACAATTGAAGAAATTTTTTGGATTGCGGCGTCTTTTGCCGCGTCGTCCAAACTAGCCGACAAAATATAAAGCAATTCGTATTTGTTCAAACTTTTTTTCACCTCCCGGACTAAAATGGCTTTGCGTTTTTAAATTTGCGCAAAGCAAGGCAATAAAACTTGCGGCTGTCTATTGGTGGGAGCTACAGGGATCGAACCTGTGACCCCCTGCTTGTAAGGCAGATGCTCTCCCAGCTGAGCTAAGCTCCCTAGTTGTTAGACAGCCGCTTTATCTTGGTGACCCCAAGGAGATTCGAACTCCTGTCGCCGCCGTGAAAGGGCGGTGTCTTGACCTCTTGACCATGGGGCCTTGATGTTGGTAGCGGCAGACGGATTCGAACCATCGACCTATCGGGTATGAACCGAGTGCTCTAGCCAACTGAGCTATGCCGCCACGCCGATATTAATCTTTTAAAGAGCGCGTCCAAAAAATTGGCTTTATCATTATATATTATTACGGCATTCTTGTAAAGAGTTTTTTTCAATCTTTGGCTTGAAAAATATAGCAAAGTCGGCTTTTTTAGGCTGTTTTTTATGTTGTTAAAGTATATTTTAATTGTCTTTTGGGCTTTTGTTTTGTTCCGTATCGTCCAAAGTTTTGCTTTTTTTTGCCGCGTATATTATAGCAAAAATTGGCCCGAGATAAAAAACAAAAACAATCAAAAAGTTAAAAATTAGTAATTTTTTTAGCGTTAAGTTTATTTTTGATATGTTAACAAAAGCGGCTATAGCGAGGATATATTGCGCTAAGACAATAACCGCCGCTATAATAACTTTTGTCGCGCTCAACGCCAAAATAACATTTTGCAAAAAGAACTCCTTATTCGCCGCCCAAAAATATCAAAAACCATTATAACAAAACTCTTAATATAGTCAACCAAAACCCGTAATATATAAATAACGGCAGATTCTAACAAACGCCTTTTGATATTTTGGCAACAATAATATGGCGCATATTAATTAACGATGAATAATAAAAAGCCGATAATTAATTATGGTTTTAAATGCTAAAAAAACTTATAAAAACAAAAAGCTCCCAAATTTATTTTGAGAGCTTTTATTAAGAATGGTTGCGGAGAGGGGATTTGAACCTCCTGACCTTCGGGTTATGAGCCCGACGAGCTACCGGACTGCTCCACTCCGCGATATCGCCTTTTCTGACGGCTTATATATTCTATAATGTTTATATTAATTTGTCAAGGCGTTGAGCGTTAAATTTTTTTGATATAATTTGGTACTTTTGGTTTATCTTTTAAAAACTATTGTTATACAATGTATTGACGGGAGTATTTTTTATGTTTTGTTCACATATTAAATATATTAAAAAACATATAAAAAATGTTTTGACATTGAAAAAGGCGTATGGCATAATTACAATGGTGGAAAGGTTGGTTTTTTATAAACCGTTTTTTTATAGCGGTTATCCGGATTGATTTTCCCTATAATAAAAATTGAAAACAAAAATTTTTATATATTGGAGGACGCTAAATTGAACACTTACGGCATTGAAAAATGGGGGATTTTAAATCCCTTAGCTGTTTATCGGAATTTATCGCCGGCCGAGCTGACAGAGCTTGCGCTGGAAACAGAAGACGCCAAGCTTATTGATAACGGCGCGCTCTTGGTCGCTACCGGCAAATATACAGGCCGCTCGCCCCATGACCGCTTTATTGTGGACGAAACGTCCATTACTAATGACATAGATTGGGGCGCAATCAACAAAAAGATTTCCGTAGATAATTTTAACAGGATTTTGGCCAAAATTACCGCTTATCTTAGCAACCGCGAAATATTTATTTTTGACGGTTTTGTGGGCGCCGATCCCAAGCACAGAATCAATATAAGAGTAATTAACGAATACGCTTCCCAAAACCTTTTTATGTATAATATGCTAATCCGTCCTAAAAAAGGGGAACTTGAGGGGTTTGAGGAAGATTATACTATCATATGCGCGCCCGGGCTAAAACTCGTGCCCGAGACGGACGGCGTTAATTCTGAAGCGGGAATTATCCTTAGCTTTGAAAAAAAGGTGATCTTGATAGCGGGGTCAAAATACGCGGGCGAAATGAAAAAGAGCGTGTTTTCTTTGATGAACTATCTCTTGCCCAAAAAAGGCATCCTGAGCATGCATTGCTCCGCCAATGTGTCGCTAGAAGACGGCTCTTCGGCGTTGTTCTTCGGGCTTTCGGGAACAGGCAAAACCACTTTGAGCGCCGACCCTAAAAGAGGCCTTATAGGCGACGACGAGCACGGCTGGAGCGACGAGGGCATATTTAACTTTGAGGGCGGCTGTTACGCAAAATGCATAGGATTGAGCGAGGAAAAAGAGCCCGAAATTTTTAGGGCGATTAGGTTTGGCGCGGTGGTTGAAAATGTTATAGTGGACCAAGACCGCCGCCCCGATTATGACGACGCTTCCATAACAGAAAACACCCGCGCGTCTTATCCTATAGAATATATACCCAACGCCGTAATCCCGGGAGTCGCCTCCCATCCCAAAACAATAATATTCCTAACGGCCGATTCGTTTGGAGTTTTGCCGCCTGTGGCCAAGCTTACCAAAGAACAAGCCATGTATTATTTTATCAGCGGTTATACGTCAAAACTGGCTGGAACCGAGCGCGGCATTATTGAGCCTCAATCCACTTTTTCCACTTGTTTTGGCGCGGCGTTTTTGCCTTTGCACGCCAGCAAGTACGCCGACCTTTTGGGCCAGAAGATAGAAAAACACGGCTCTGAAGTGTATTTGATTAACACCGGCTGGTCGGGCGGCGCTTACGGAGTGGGCAGCCGCATGAGCCTGAAAGTTACCCGCAGCATAGTGACGGCGGCCCTTAACGGCGACCTGGCCGATGTTGAATACGAACAAGAACCATATTTTGGATTGTTTATTCCAAGAAGCTGTCCGGGCGTGGACGCCAAGCTTTTAAATCCTATTAACACGTGGGCGGACAAAGACGCCTATATCAAGACAGCCAAAAAATTGGCGTCCGATTTTGTGAAAAATTTTGAGCAATATGCCGATATTGACCCTGAAATAAAAAACGCCGGGCCCAAAGTATAAATATGTAAAAATAATCGTCAAAAAATCCCCCAAAAGAAATGTTTTTGGGGGATTTTTAAGTATTTATATAAAATATTTATACAAAAAATCTAATATAATTTAGTTTTGCCTATTGACATGATGAAATTTTGAATTTAAAATGATATTTGGTGGATTTTGTTAAAATTTTATAACTTAGCCTAAAAGTTTTTGTTTAAAGGATGTCACTAATGATAAGGTTTGCAGAAACTAAGGTTAGTCCCGACGCAATCAAAAAAAGGGTTACTTATCTAAGTATTATTGCTTGGGCGTGTTTTTTGTTGAGTCTATTTTTATTTGTTTTTATGTGGGCATACGGCGCTATGCCCGAAAAACATTTTTTCATAAGCGGCGAAATCGCGCTTCTTGGAATGGTTATTCAAGCGGGTCTTTTCTTGGCCGGCACTATTTTATATGTCTATACCGATAAGCTAAAAATCGTGTTCAAAATTGATCTTTACAAAGTCCAAAAAAAAGGCAAGTCCCGGGCCGCCAAAATACGATCGTATAGAATGCATTTTAAAAAGAGGCTTACAAACTTTATAATCTTTGAGTCTTTTTTGGTCGCCTTTTTTATTACCAGCCTTACGGTCACTAGAATTGTAGGATGTTCCATACGCAACCCGGTATTGGACGCCAATAATTTCTTTAACAGCGAATTGATATTTTTGATTTATACCATAGTCGCGCTTATCGCCATGGCGATTGATATTATGTATGTCAACTATTTAATACAGTTAAGCGCCAAAATCTTCAAAAAGAAACCCGCTACGGCGCCGGTAATAGCGGAACATTACGATCACGATTAAAAAAAAGAGCATTTTGAAAAAATGCTCTTTTTTGTTTTGGTTATTAATATTTTTAAATCAGCATCCTGCCCCTGTCGGGCGTGTTTATCACCATCAAGATATTTTCTTCATCGCCGCTTTCGGCGTTTATATACACTATATACAAGTTATCGCCATACGAGGCGTAAAACTCATAAGTCAAAACCTCCTCGCCCCAGTCTTTAGGGATTAGCGCTAACCTTATGCTATGGACTTTAAGCCTTGGGCTTATTTTTTGCAAGGCTTGTTCTTGGGAGATAGAAGGCGGCGTAATTTCTCTATTGATATGGTTTTGAAGATAAGAATTGGCTTCCCAGCCCAAAAGGCTGCCGTCCGTCAAGGATATTTTGACTTTTATCAAATCGGGATAATATACAATATCGTTTACCACGGGAGCAAGGTTTATAAAGGCGGTGTCGCCCAATACGCTTATCCAAACACCTTCCATATCCTGATTGATAAGCGTTTTAGCCCATTTTTTCGCCGAAATAATAGCTTGCTCTTCGTCCAATTCGGGCTTGCCTGCCGCGTTGCCGCCGCTTATTGAAATAGGCAATCCCCCTTGCGCGCTTAGCTGGATATATCTTGTTAGCCCGTCCTTTGTGGTTGTTATATACTCATACGCCGCCAAGTCGCCCGAGGCTTTGCCTTGGTATTTTATATCGGCTGTGTCTTTGAGCGTTTTTGATATGTAATCAATTCCTTGTTTATAAGATATTTCTTTCAGGCCCGCCAGGGCTTTGTATTCTTTTTTGGACAACGCGTCCGAAAACGGCCCGTCGTAAATCATCTCGGGATAGTCTGTGGATTCTTGGTTGATCTCATAAAGTCCCGCGCCCAATAGGTTTTTGGGGTCTTGTTTGCCGCCTCTTAGCTTGGAGAGGTTTATGTTGTCTATAATGCGGTAGTCCGAGATAATTTTTTGGGACAATTTTTGGATGCCTTGATTGATTTTGGCGCAATGCTCGGACAAAGAATCCAGCTTTTGAATATCTTCTTCTGAATATGTTCCGCCTTTTTGCAGTTTTCTATTAAGCGAATAGATATAATCGCCCATTTGGTTGACAAACTTGGAAGTATTGGCGATCGCGTAATGATCAATGGGCAACTGCGCGAGATTGTCTTCAATCATCGCCGCCGTCCTCCAAACATCGTTGGCAAGTATCATTCGCTGCGAGTCCGAGTTGGTTATTTTTAGTTTGTTTAATTTTGTTTCAAGTTCGTTCATGCTGTTGCTTACATTGAAAAAAGATTTTTCATAGGCGTTTTCAAGCGCTTTTTCGTTGGCGTCGTTGCGCGCCCAAACATTAATCAGCGCGGCGACAAGCCCCAAAGCGACCACAGCAAGAAGCAATATCAGCGAAATTGCCCCGTCAATTCTTTTTTCTATGGCTTTGCCTTGTGTGTTTTCGCGGTTATTATTCATAAACCTATCTCCTTATGCGTTATGCGGGTTTGCAAAAATTATGTCTGCCTATTTTTATGACCACGGGCAAACTCCAAATCCATTTTGAGGTCGCCGTAGCCGGGTTATAGTAATACAGACATCCGTATGTGGGGTCCCAGCCGTTAAGCGCGTCATTAGCGGCGTTGATGGCGGTTTGGTTCGGCGCAAGGTTAATCTGGCCGTCCGCCACCGCCGTAAAGGCTTGCGGCTGATAAATCACCCCGCTTATAGTATTGGGGAATCGCGAGTCTTTAACGCGGTTTAAAACCACCGCGCCTATGGCGACCTGCCCGGTATAGGGTTCGCCCCGCGCCTCCGCATAAATACATTTGGCAAGCAAATATAGCTCATTGCTGGAAGCGTAAACGCCGGACGCGTATCTGGTCCCGCCGCCTCCGCCGCCCAAGTTCAAGCCCATAGCCGCCTCGGTTTTGCTGCCCACGATGCCGTCGGGCGTAAGCCCGTTCTTTCTTTGGAAATATTGGACGGCCGCCCTTGTTTTGGGACCGAAGATGCCGTCTACCGCGCCGTTGTAATAACCCCATTTTTTAAGGACGGTTTGCACGGCGCGCACATTGGCGGGAGTGTCGCCTTTTATAATATTTCTGCCGCGAGAAGATGTTTGGGAATAGCTTAAATTCAGCCCCATAGCCGCCTCGGTTTTGCTGCCCACGATGCCGTCGGGCGTAAGCCCGTTCTTTCTTTGGAAATATTTAACGGCCGCTCTGGTTTGGGAGCCAAAGATTCCGTCTATTTTACCGTTATAATACCCCCATTTTTTTAGGACGGTTTGCACGGCTACGATATTGGAATATGTATCCCCTTTTATAATATTGGCGGCCTCAACCTCGCGAGTATAAGAAAAAGTAAGACCGAAAATCATAATCAAAGTCAAAAATATCGCCGCAATTTTCTTATGTTTTGTTTTTGCCATCTTCCACCTCGTATGTATTTAATTTTCTTTTTTCCATTGTTTTATTAGTTCGTATATTTTGGATTTGTATTTTATATAACCGCCGCCTTGGTCCTGAGCGTCCAAAAAACACAAAGGCGGATAAATTACGCACCACCAATTATCGCCCTCGCCCCGCCCCAAATCAATTATCAACGCCGTATATACGCCCTCTTTTAGCGTATAGCCGTCATAATATCTGGTCGGAAAATATTCTTTTTTCAAAGACACATTTGCGCCGTAACCATACCCGTTTTTATATGCCGCGCGCGCGCAAATATCTTTTAGCTCGTCTTGGCTGTCGTATATTAACTTATAAACATCGTCAAAACCATGGCAATTGGCAAGGCGCGGCGTTAGGTACTGCAAAACTTCGTCTTTGACCTTGTATTTTAGGGCTTGGTCTTGGGGGCGGTCGCTGTTTGCCCGTATATGCAGCCTAATGCACTCGCCATCGTTTTTTTTGCCGTTAATAGTAAAATTTACTAAAAATATTAATAATATACCAAAAGCAGCCAAAACAATATAAACAATTTTGGATTTCAAACCTAAAAACTCCTTTTATATTGTTTTGACTAAGATTATTAACAATTAATTAATGAAAAAACCCGCGAGGAAAACAAAAAAACAAAAAGAAGCCAAAAAAATGTCAAAACTTAAAAAATATCGGTTTTGAATAAATATTTGGCTTTGCCTTTTAAAGAACGGTAGATTTTGTTTTGTATGGATTTTTTGGGGGTAAGGGCGAAATACGCCCCTCCCGAACCCGTCATGCCGACATACTCGGCGCCAGCCTCTATTAACAACCGCTTTGCCGATTGTATCTTTGGGTTAATAAAATTAGCCGCCTCTTCCAAATCGTTAATCAAATTATCTTTTAACAGCGCGAAATTGTTGTCTTTTAGGGCCTTAATGATTGTATCGTTAATAGCGGCGTTAGAACCCTTTAGGTTTAGCCTGTCAAACGCTTCAAAACATTGTCTGGTTGACATCGGATAATTCATGGCGATTACGGCTTTTAGCTTGCAATTATTTTCTAAGATTTGTATTTTTTGCCCCATGCCGGTTACTTTGCAGGCTTTAAAATTAAGCATATAGGGCGCGTCGCTGCCTATTGTCTTTGCGATATTTTGGATTTTTGGGCTGTCAATATCAAGGCCGAGCATTTTACACAAAATTTTTATCGCGCATGCCGCGTCAGCCGAAGACCCGCCCAGCCCCGCCATAACGGGAATGCGCTTTTTTATTTTTACGCGCAGCGGCGGGATGTCAAAGCCGTTTTCTTTAAAAAGCTCAATGGTCCTTTTTACGGTGTTAATGTCCTTATCAATATCTGCAAAGCGTCCAAAAAATTTTATGCTGTCTTTTTTGGCTTTTTTTATTTTTACGGTATCTTTTAGGTCTTTGCAGCTTAGCATTATGGAATCCAAAAGGTGATATGGGTCTTGTTTGCCCGTAACAATCAAACTTAAATTAATCTTAGCGTAAGCGTGAAGTTTCATATTTGTATTATATCACAAACAACTTATTATGAGCTTTAAAAAAGTTCGCTTAACGATTTAAAGTAATTTTTACGGCGTTTTTATATTCTTTCCTAATTTTAAATCTTTTGTTTTAGGTCAATAATCTATCAATATATGAAAAGATTTTTGATTTTTTTGGCTTTTGTATTAATTTTTATCGCCTTAGGCATAGCCAATCAGGATTTGTTATATTTAAAATCCCGATACCCCGATATGAAAGTGGCGTTTTATACCGCCCAAAAGCCCGCGTCGGCCGGTCAAGATTATTTTTTTGACGGGATATATAACCAAATCCATTGCGACGCCAAAGACGCCGCCAAAATAAAAAGCGCCCTTAAAAACATCAAGGGAATGAGCGTATCTTTTCAAGGGGATATCAAAGACATTGAATACATTTTGAATTTTTATAAGGTCAAAATTATTTTAGAAACTTACCAAAACCAAATTTTGTATATATACGGCTATTCGCACTTAATTAACGCGCCGTCTATTAAGATTGACGGCAACTATATAAACATACAATTGGCTTTAAGGAAAAACACCGTTACCGTAGGCGCGCCCATAATCTTAGGAAGTTATTAAAACGCACCCATCCAACTTTTTTAAAAATTTTGTATATTAACGATTTTTTGTGTCAATAATCCTTTCACAATGGAGGTTTAGCAAAATGGATAAGAAAGAAAGAAAAGGCGGAGTCGCTGTAAAAAGGTTTTTCAAAAAAAATCTTTACTATATTTTGCTGATAGTAAGTCTTCTTGCCATAGGGACAATAGTCACATTGGCTTTGGTGCTTAGCGATCAAAAGGACCCTAAAGACCCGGGCTTGCCCACAGGCGGCGGCGAAACCAAAATGATAGCGCCCATAAGCGGAGATTATACGATAGCCAAAGATTATAGCTCGGACAAGCATTTTTGGTTTGCGACCCTAGGACGATTTAAAACACACCTTGGCATAGACTTTGCGGCCGAGGACGGAACGCCCGTAGTGGCTGTTTTGGACGGCAAGGTTGAAGATGTTGACACCAATAATATCCTCAATGGCTGCATTGTCGTGATAAAGCATTCGGATTCTTTGACCACCGTTTATAAGTCGTTAAACAATGTCACGGTCAAAAAAGGCGACAGCGTAAAAGCCGGCGACAAGATAGGCGAAGTATCGGCGTCTATGGGAATAGAAAAAGATATGGGACCGCATCTGCACTTTGAGGTTATGGTCAACGGCAAACTGGTCAATCCCAACGATTATTTGACTTTATCAAGCGACAAATAAAATCCGCCTAATAAACCAAAAAGAAAGCTAGAACAATCAAAAGAAAAAGCCTCTTATTTTAAAAAACCGCTAAAATGGCGGTTTTTTTATTGGGCAAGCATCAAGCCTATATTTCTGTTGGCTTGGCGCAAGATATTGTCCAAAGTCAAAGGCAGCATTATGGTCATAAGTTTTTTTGCCATAAGCTTTTCTATTAAGTCTTGCAAAAACTGCGAAAACTCTTGATTGGTCTTTAAGAATTTTTGGCTGTCTGATACGCATTGGGAAAACTCGGCCGCAAAATTATTGGCCTTATTGATATCCTGCATCTCATAAGGGTCAAGCGTTCCTCTTATATATTCGGCGTTGGTCTGCATTATCTTGACGGCTTGGGCGTCGCTCCAGTCCATATCTTTGTCCTGTCTTAAATATTCTATGGCTTTTTGGTATCTTTTTAGTTCTAAGATATTGCACTCATACACCGAAGGATAAACGCAGGAATATATCCTGCCTTTTTTTATTTCATTAAGGATGTTTTGCAAAAGCTCGCACAAACCCCGCGCTATTTCCTCGCAGTCAGAGTTAAGCCGCAAAGCGCGCTCGTAAGCAAACGGCAGCCGCCCTATCGCCACAGGCTGCGGTTTTGCGAGTTTTTCCATTTCCAGATTGCTTATTCTGTGGTTAATGGACACGCCGCAAGCGTTTTGGGTGCTAAGTTCCAAAGAGTAAGTATAAGGGGTGATAAAACAATTGAGCTCAATAAGCCTTGGTTCAATAAGGTTAAGCCCGCTTTCAAGCGCTGCGCTAAGCAACATCTCAAAATGGACCTTGTATCTGTCCAATGACTGCAATATGCGCATATCGCCGTTTTTTTGTCCCGAGACCAAAGCCACGCAATGCTCTTTAAAAATCCTGGCGTAAAAGACATTGAGTTCCATTGTGTTTTTTATATATTGCTCTCTTGTCATACCCGCCCCCGCTTTTTATTAATTTATTATATTTATATTCTTTAAAATCGGGGCGTATGAGTTTTTAAAAAAACGCTATCTCAGGATATCCTCAAAGCCCTTAAAAATCTTGGAAAAGTCAAATAACTGGTTGTTCTCGCTTGCGCTTTCTTGGAGTTTTTGTTCTTGTTCTTCGGGCGGCGGAGGCGATTGCACGCCTTCCACAATCAATCCCCTTTGGGGCGCGTAACGGTCGTTTCTTATCTTGACTTCTTTTAGTAATTTGTCGCCGCTGTAATACCTTAAATAACCTTCCGATACCATTCCGTCTTTGGGATGCTGAAGTATATGCGTCTGGCCCTTGTATTTGACATATTTTGAATATTTGCCGTCATAGTCCAAAATCTTATCGCTTCCGGGCGAGGCTATGCGCGACAAAATTTTATACCGCCTTGTTATCCTATACGGCATTTTAAGCCCGTAAAACTCAACCACCACCCTGTTTTGCGCGCAATAGCTGTGTATATAGACATTCCTGCCGGTGTTATTGCGAAATTTTAAATCGCTCCAACTGCCGTTTACCATGGCGTCAAAAGAGGGCTCAATATAGCTTACCCTTAGGCTGTGGTTATTGGCTGAGATTATTTCCATATCCGCCAAAAGCGCGGCGTTATAAACAGTGGTTGAGGCTTGGCAGACCCCGCCGCCTATGCCCTGCTCGTATCTGCCGCCCATAATGATTTTGGCTTCCACAAAGCCGTTATAGGCGGTCCTTGGGCCTACCACTTTGTTAAACGAGACTATCTCGCCGTGTCGGACCACAAGCCCGTTAAACCTTTTCATCGCCAATTGTATGTTATGTTTTCTGCCCGCCGAAGAAGACGCGTATCCCGTGGAAAAACTGGCCCTAAGGTATGTTTCTTGTTTTAAATAATCCGCTGTAATCTCGGGTAAAATGGGCAAAGTATGCGCGGTTACTTTAACGGTCGTGCTGGTAAGCATCTTTTGATATATATCGTCAAATAATTTTTGGATATCAGCCCTTTGGCCGTTTTTTTCTTTTATTATGGCAAACTTAACACTATTATTGGGCCTAAAGATTAATTTTGCGTTTTGAGGGGGCGTATTGACATTTAGTATCAGCCACCTTTCAATATCGTCGTTAAGCCCGGCAAACATGAACTTAAAAGCGTCATAGCTGCTCCAACCCTGAGATTTTATCAGTTTTAGCATATTGATTTTTTGTTTTATGTCGCCCGACCTGTAGAATTGTTGTTCGGAATATTTATGGGTAAAGACTTTGGATTGGGCTTTGTATTTTTGCGGATAAAAAGTCGCGCTTTTTTGACCGTAAGCGATTGTGATTTTGGGCGAATTGTTAATTTCTGCCAAAACGCCCAAAAATTGACAAGTGCTTGCCCAAAAAGCAAGCACCGCCAAAAACATTATTAATATACGCTTTAATCTATTATTCATCGCAGCCCCAAAACTTCTATGGTTTTTCGCTCGGTCTTAAAATTTGTAATTAAGTTATCATACATATTATGCGTATCGCTTCCGTTTGTATTGATAAGATTATATTTTTTGGCTAATTTTTTGCAAAAGTTTATAATGTCATTACTATGCGTAGGATAATAGCTTTCTATGCCTTTTAGGCCCGCGTCGGACAATCTTTTTACCAAATCTTCCAAATCGGCCTTGTCCAAATAAAGCCTTGACGGATGCGCCAGCACGGGCACGCCGCCGCTTTGGTTAATTATATCCACGGCTTCGCGCGGGTCAAAATAATAAAAATCCACAAAAGCGGGACGGTTGGGGCTTAAATACAACTCAAACGCCTCCGCTTTGGTCTTGACATAGCCTTTTAATACCATAAGATTGGCTATATGCGTGCGGGAAACCGAACGGGTTTTAAAATTTTTTAAAATCTCGTCGTATGAAACCAAGATGTTTAGCTTTTTCAGCTTATCCAATATCATCTTAATCCGCTTAACGCGCGCCTGCGATAAATTGCTTAGCTCGCGGTTAACGGGATTGTCGCCTTCGGGGTCAATATTATATCCCAAGATATGTATTTCTGTGTCCTTAAAAGCGCTTAATTCGATTCCGCTTATGGCTTTTAGGTTATGCTTTTTGCACTCTTTCAAAAAATCCTTGATCCCGCCAAAAGTGTCATGGTCAGTCAACGAAACGGCGTCAAGCCCGAGCGCTTTGGCCCTTTGGATTAACTCGCTATAAGTCGCCTCCCCGTCGGAGTTAAAACTATGCAAATGCAAATCGCTTAACAAAATTTATATCCCGCTTTTTAGTCTATTTATAATTGTCTTGCTATGCCGCAATAACTGGTCTTTTTGGTTTTTGATTGTTTCTCTTAGGCAAGCGTCCAAAAGCCTGTCCAAAACCAAGCCTATGCATTTTGACGGCAAATCGGGATAGGCGTTTTTTATGTCGTTGCCATTGATTTTTAACTCTTTTATGGACTTGGGCAAATTGAGTCTTTGCAATTCGTCTTTGGCTTCCAAAAACCTAAGGCTTCTGTCGGGCTTGCCTGTGCCGTGCGCTAGGGTGTCCACCCGCACCAATTGCACAAAATCGTCCAATATATCGTAATTTTTAACGATAAACTTTCGCATCTTAAAAGGGCTGGTCTGCTGGTTTAAGTCAAACATATGCGCTTCAATCATTCTTACCGCTTTATCTACGATATGATTGGGATATTTCAGCCCTTTTTGCCCCAGCCTTTTTTTGATGATTTCCACGCCTATGTCGCTATGGCGGTGCATATTGCCGTATTTTATTTGCGAAAAAGGCTTGCCGATATCGTGCAAAAGCGCTTCAAGGCGGATATTGGGCGGGGCCAGCCTTACCGTTTCCAACAAATGCTCATACACGTCGTATTTATGGTGCTTGGTTTTTTGTTTTAAGCCTATGGTTTGGCGCATTTCGGGAATAATGTATTCCCAAAGTCCCATCTCGGCTATCAGCCGCAAGCTGCGGACTTGGGCGTCTTGCATGCCGTATTTTGTGTCGGCGATTAGGATTTTATCAAACTCTTGGCGGATTCTTTCTTTGGAGATGTCTTTGAGGTTGTCCTTATGCTTTAGCGCGCTTTGGTAAGTGGAAGGGTCTATTTGGTATTCAAGCTCGGCGGCAAAACGGACCATTCTCAAAATCCTTAAACCGTCGTGGCAAAAAACTTGGTCGGGCGAATTGACCGCGCGCAAAAGCCTGTTATTAATGTCTTGGATCCCGTTATGAAAATCCAAAATCCGATCTTGCTTAATGTCGTAATACAAAGCGTTGCAAGTAAAATCCCGCCTTAGGCTGTCTATCTTGGGATCGTCAATAAAGCTTGACGAATAAGGCGTATGCTCGCCTGCTTTGTATTGTTCGGTTCTAAAGGGCGTATATTCAATTTTTACGCCGTCAATAATTATTACGGAGGTGTCCAGCTTAGGATTGACAATTTCAAACTTAGCGTTTTTGGGAAGCAAGGCGGATAATTGCGCGGACGAGACCGCGCCCGCGGCGTCAATGTCATAAGAGGGGTTATTTTGGATATAATCCCTTACATAGCCGCCTGTGATATACAAAGAAAAATCAAGGCTTTTAGCCCATTGTTTAAAAGCCGCGGGTATTTTCATAGTATTAGTATAACATTTTTGTTATATTTATGTGTAGGATATTTACATTGTTAGTTTTTATGTTAAAATGGTATAAATATAGGGGTTAATATATTAGGAGTTTATGTTATGTATAATTTTATTATTAAATCATCGTCGCCAAAGGGGCGCAGGGCAATAAAAGTATTGTCTAAAGAACTAAACAAGCGGGGCTTGGAATATAAACTCCATTTTACATCGTATGCCAAGCACGCGAAAGTTTTGGCGGGCGAATTGGCGGCTTCGGGCCAGAAAAACATTATCGGAATAGGCGGCGACGGCACTTTCCATGAGATTATTAACGGGATTGCCAACCTTAGCGATGTCAATGTGGGCTTTATACCATTGGGCAGCGGCAACGACTTCGCCACGGCGGCGGGCTTGCCCAAGCATAACATCAAAAAAGCCCTAAAACATATACTTGACGGCAACATAAGAAAAATAGATTATATACAGTTTGCAAGCGGGCCTAGATGTCTTAATGTCGCGGGCACGGGTTTGGACATTGAGGTTTTGAATAAAACGCTTGCTATGCGCAGGTTAAAAGGCAAGCCAATGTATCTTTGGGCGCTTATAAGGGTCTTAAAAAACTTTGAGCCCTATAAATTGAGCGTGGAATTTGAAGGCCAAAAAAAATCCTACGAGTGTATAATGATAGCTGTCGCCAATGGGACTGATATCGGCGGCGGAATGAGAGTCTCGCCTCGTTCGGATTTGGGCGACGGCAAACTTAACCTAGTCGTAATCAAAATGGTTGACCGCAAAAAAATCAAATATCTTTTGCCCAAGTTTTTGTCAGGCAGACATATTGATATGTATTTTACGGAGCATTATTTGGTTGACCGCGTCAAAATTACTTCGGACATCGCGTATAAGGTCCAGCTGGACGGCGAGATCTATTCCAACTTGGACTTTGATTGTCACGTAGTGGAAAAAGGCATCAATATGTTTAGCGGATAAAATTATAAATATTTTTAATTTATTCGCATATTATATAGCGTGTAATTATATGCGCTAGGTCTTATTTGTCAGATTTTTTCAAAAAAGCCCAAACAAAAATCTTGACAACGCCCAAATGATTTGGTATTATAACTAAGCTATCTTGAACGGTCGCATTTTTTGCACATTGACAAGGGAATAAGAAAAGGCAAGACAAGCGAAAAAAAACAGATAGTGCGAGTCTTTTGTTAAAAAGGCTAGAAGGATTGTAGAGATAACGACTCTTTTAGCTTTACGGTC
>JAAZDJ010000004.1 GCA_012512255.1 Clostridiales bacterium
CACATAGCCTATGCGGTTGTAGTCTTTGAAACGCTTAATGTCTTGCCCGAAAAGCTCTATTTGTCCTTGATCGGCTTGCAACTGCCCCAGCAAAATTTTCAAAAAGGTGCTTTTGCCCGCGCCGTTGGACCCCAAGATAGCGACAAACTCGCCTTGGCGCAAATAAAAGTCAAGGCGTCTTAAGACGGTATGCGTTCCATAAGAAAAATAAAGGTTGCTGACTTTGACGATGTCTTCCATTTATGTTAATCCGTTTTGCTTATTTAGCGCGTATTTTATGGCGGCAAGGTTATCCCACATTATCTTAAAATAATCGTCGCCTTTTTCCAAATCCTCTTGGCTTAGACTTTCCAAGGGGTTAAGGATTTTTATTTCTATTTGAACGCCCTTGTCAAAATCCTCTGTCGCTAAGGCTTGGGCTAAATTTTGGCTCATTGGCTCGTAAAATATTACCTTGACATTGTTGTTTTTTATAAAATCCGCGATTTGGGCGACTTTTTCGGCGCTAGGATCGGTTTCATGGACGCCGCCTAACGCTACTTGGTTAAGGCCGTATTCTCGGCACAAATAAGAAAAAGCGTTTTTTGTTACCACTATGTCGCGTCTTGAAAATCCCTCAAGCTCCGACAAAAAATCACCGTCAAGCCCGTCGCAAAGGTCGGCGTAATATTGGTAATTGGTTTCGTATTTATCCGCGTTATCAGGGTCTATTTGAATAAAGGCGTTTTTTATATTTTGTAAGATGATTTTAGCGTTTTTGGGGGAAAGCCAAATATGCGGGTCAACTGTCTCGCGGTCGTGTCCGTTATGATCGTTATGCTCTTGATCGTCCAAAACTTCTATGCCTTGGGAAACTTTAACTATCAATAAATCATTATCTAGCGTTTTTATGACCTGTTCGGTCCAATGCTCCATCCCTAAACCGTTATAGATAAACATATCGGCTTTATTTAAATTGACTATATCTTTGGGGCTGGGCGTCCAAGTATGCGCGTTCGCGCCCGCAGGCATAATATTATAGACTTTTGCGCAATCTTGGGCGATCTTGGTCGCGAAGTCGTAAAGGGTAAAAAAGCTGGTATATACTTTAAGACCTTGGTCTTGTTCTTTTTCCCCGCAGCCCGCAAAACTAAATATTAAAAAAAACATTAGGACCAAGCTAAATATATACGACAAAAATTTTTTCATTGATTTTCCTTTTTGGCCGCAAATGATTTGCATTTGCAATTAAGATAAGATAATTATATGCCGCTGTCAAGCCTTTTAGCACATAAAATTTTGGATATGTATTGTTTATTGACTAAAATTTTTATTTTTAACGGTTTTGATACGAGATAATTTTTGTTAACATCCAAGGTTTTTGGGGCATATTGTTTAATATAGCTAAAAATTATAGCGGCCTATAAAAAATCTCTGACACTATCTCCTCCAAATCATTAGATACAGGGCGGCGGTTTTGCGCCGCCTTGTATTTTGCGGCGGGTATTTAATCCAATATTTTATCTTAATATTGGCGGGTTTAATTTTTCTTAATATCGGCGGGCTTATTTTTATCATAATATTGGCGGGTTTATATTTTTAACGCGGGCGGATATATAGCTTGCCGCATTAATAAGCGCTAAACAACTTAAAATCAGTCGGCCTCTTGCTAATCTAAAATCAATGGCGGCGGGGTCTTAGGCAATCTCAATATCAAAAGAGGCGGCGGCGCGGGCAAATTTTTTAAAGCACTCTTGCCCGCCAAAGTTCGCATCGTTTTTGAAGACCCATTTTGAGCCTATGTCCAGCTGTTTGTAAAGGTTAACCCAATTGTTAATTTCTTTCCGGTTGGGTTTGTCGTTTTTTTGAATATTGTTTTTTAGTTTTTTGAGGCTGGCGATTTGGGTTTGGAAATATTGGGACGCGGTTTGATAGATTTTTTGGCTTGTCAGCGGGATAATCTTTTTTTGGGATTTGGGCAAAGCCTCGTAACTGTTGATTAACGCCCGCATTTTTTGGTAGTTGTTCACGCCGTAAACCACGGGGTAATCGGGCTGCTCGCAATGGCCCAATTCAAGTATTTGGGCTATGGCGTCCAAAACTTGAGGGTTTGTTTTTTTTAGGATGTTTTCAAAATAGGCGCATTTTTCTTGTCCTAGGATTTTTTCCTTTTGGCTGCCGTCCAAAATAACATATTTTTCATAGGCCCGCAAAATCTCGGCTTGGGGGCTTTGGGGGGTTATTGAGTCTATGGCTATAAGTGTGCGCATCGCCCGCGTATATATATTAAGCGCCCTATGGTAATAGGCGTCAATCTGCGTCTTATAATAAGGCGAAAAATTGTCCCTTTCGTCCTCTTGGGTTTGGTTGTATAAGATATCCCACGCCGCGAATATTCGGTCTATATTGTCTATTATATAGCTACTGTCGGCTTCCAGCGCGGGCTTTAGGTCTTGGGCTATCGCCTTTGCCTTGTCAAGGCCCTTATACAAATCGTATAAATCGTCTTGGGCTTGGCGCAAAATCCGCGCGTCAATAAGCGGCTGCAAAGACGGCGGCAAGCTGTTATACGATTTTAGCGCCGCCTTTATGCTTTTGGGATCGGCTTTTTTTATGTTTTTTAATTTGTCTATTTTGTTTTGGACATCCGTTATTTTCTTGGAATGCGCGGGCGCATCTGGGTCAAATTCGTATTCAAAACCGCAAATATCCTGCTCTTTTTTTTGGCTTAGTTTGGTTACGGCTGTGTTATAGATTAATACATTATTGCTTTTTGCGGTCTCGTCGTTTTGGTCTTTTTGCGTTTTTTGTATAATAATGTTTTGCCATTTCGCGCCGTTCATATAGTCGGGAACGCCCAAAGACTGTATATCCAGCGCGGCTATAAATTTGGTTTTGTGGCTATCACCCGCCAAAACATTTTGAAAAACATAGCTCCTGTTTTTAGAAAATTTTAGCGTAATAATATTTTTTAGATATTTTTGGCCGCCAATTGAAAAAGGGATGTTCTCAATGGATAAAACAACATCGTCTTGGGGCAAAAAATAACTATCTTGGAATTTGGAAGTCAAAACGCATTGGCCGTCGTTTGGGGTCAAGTTATCCAAAGCGTCAAAGCAATAATGCCAATTGCCGTTATTGGCGTCGCAAATAAGCCCGTTAAAATAGGCGCAATTGTCTATGTATATCGCAAAGCCCAACCGCGCGTAAACTGATTGGCTAAAAGACGGGTAAATCCTAGACTGGCTTAGATTAATTTTTAGCGGTTGGTCCAAATCATACATAAAAAAGGCGTCTAGATTGGGATTAATTATTTGGAAGGCGTCTTGGTCGGGCGGCGGGTCTTGTAAAAACTTATAGCTATGATAAGACGGGATTTGGGGAGAGGTCGCGACGCAAATTGCGCCTTGGCGGGCGTTAAAGTCGCCCGCGTATTCGTCCCAAGCAAAGCAGTCGTCTAAGGTCGCGCCGTTTTGGTAAAAATAACAATGCGGTTTTTGGGCACGGCAAAAGATTTTTTTGCCCGCTTTTTCTATATACGCGCCTGTTTTTAGATTTTGCAGGGCGAAGTCAATGCCTTGGTAAAGGCTGGCAAAGCTGTCTATAAGTCGCCCGTCGCTTTCATAGACATTATAAACTTTGGGTCTTGGGTCTTTCGTTTTAAAGGTAAATTCATTGGGTTTTAAAAAGATGTTTTGGTTTTCGGGGGCGTTTTGGACAACGGCGATATCTTTATCGGCCGGGCGAAAAAAACCGCCAAAGACCAAAACCATAAAAACCAATAAAAAACCGCACAGCCTTTTCACCCGCTTGCTCCTGTTTTTAGATGTTTATTAATTAATTAGGCTGTTTGGTTTTAAAATTATAAAGCCCTAAACTTTGTAAAAAATAGGATAAAAACTTAATTAAAGCTGTTTTGGACGCTTTTTGAAATCGTCTATAACGCTAATGTCCAAATTGTTGTCCAAAATCAAGGGCGTCAAATCCATAGCGAAAATTAAGTTTTTGGAAGCGGTCAGGCGTATGGCTTTTAAGGAAATCTTTAAAGCATATCGGTATAACAAAGGTTATGATAAAGCGATTGGGGGTATGGCTTTTATAGAAAGCGGCGTTGGCAAGCCTTCTTTTATTTGGTAATCGTTACCTTTTGCAAGCCTCTTGGCGCGTCCGGGTTAAGCCCCCTAGCCAAACTTATAGCGCAAGCCCACATCTGCGCTATGACGACATTATAAAAAGGCGTTATATAGTCCGAGCCTTGCAATCCGTATATAACGCTATCGCGCGCGCCGCTTGCCAGTTGTTTTTGGTTGGTAATAACTAAAACTTTGGCGCCTAAGCCCAATAGTTTTTCTTTTAGCTCCTGCATGTCTTTCTGGCTGTTGCCCGCGGGCGCGATAAGAAGAACAGTCGTGTTTTGGTCGACTATGGCGAAAGGGCCGTGATGGAAATCGCTCGCGGCGTA
>JAAZDJ010000005.1 GCA_012512255.1 Clostridiales bacterium
GATTTTGAGCCGCCGGCCTTTAAGAAATTCATATATTTATCCAATATGCCTTTTTCGCCGTCCAATATTCTTTGGGATATATCTATTGCGGAGGTTATTCCGGTGGCGTATTTATACACGTAAAAAGAGCGGTAAAAATGGGGTATCCTTGCCCATTCTATTGAAATCTCGTCGTCATAAGTTACCGCGTCGCCGTAATAGCGTTTGTTGATGTCGGCATATAGCGAATTTAACAAAGACGGCGTCAAAGGCTGGCCTTCTTGCACCAAATCATGCGCCTTTTTTTCAAATTCGGCAAATTGCGTCTGGCGGAACAAGGTGGTTCTTATCGCGTCAAGCCTGTAAGACAGCAGATATTTTTTGACCGCGGGGTCTTTTGAGGTCTTCAATAAATAATCAAGAAGCAGCATTTCATTGACGGTGGAGGCCACTTCGGCCACAAAAATCTCATATCTGGCCTTTGCCGCAGGCTGAGACTTTGAGCTGTAATAGCTGTGCATAGCGTGCCCTAACTCATGGGCGATAGTGAACACGTCGTGGGTGGTCTTGTTATAGTTTAGCAAAATATAAGGATGGACAGTCGTAGCGTCAACGCTATACGCGCCGCTTCTTTTGTTGGGCGTTTCGTAGACATCTATCCACCTTTCACTAAAAGCCTTATCAAGTAGCTCTTGATATTCTTCGCCCAAGGGCTCAAGCCCTTTTTTTACCAACTTGGCCGCCTCTTCGTATTCCAGCTTTAGGTCAGCGTCTTCAACCAAGGGCATATACATATCATACATGTTATACTCAGTATAATTTAGGACTTTTTTTCTGAGCCTGATATATCTGTGCAAAGCGTCCAGATTGTCGTTTACCGATTTTATTAAGGCGTTATAAACCTTAATAGGCACGTCCTCGCCCGATACGGCTTTTTCAAGATATGAGTTGTATCTTCTCGCCTTGGCGTAAAATATATTTTTTTTGACATTGGCGTAATAATTGGCGCTTATCGTGTTTATAAGTTTTTTATACTCCGCATAATAAGCCTTGTATGCTTTTTGCCTTACTTGTTTGTCCCTATTTTGCATAAGCAGGCTATAATTGCCGTGGGTGACTTTCACGGGTTTTCCATCAACTTCTATTTCGGGCGGAATAAAATCGGCGTTGTCTATCATTACGAAGATGTCTTGAAAATCGCCCGCGAAATCGCCTACCATTGCCAAAAGCTTTTCTTCGTCTTTGCTTAATATATGCTGTTTTTGCTTGACCAAAAGCCTGAGCATATAATCGTAATCTTTAAATTCGGGGCTTTGGGCCATTTGTTCTAATTGTTCTTGGGGCAATTGCGATAATTCCGGGTTAATAAAACTTGTTTGGGCCGAAGCTTGGCTTGCGAACATTGATATTTTGCTATACATAGACACATATTTGTCGTTAGTCGTGTCCTCGTCTTTGCGGCAAAGCGCATAAACAAACAGCTTTTCCAGTTTTAAACTGAATTCGTCCGAAAGCTTCAAAACTTCCAAGATTGTCTTGGGGTCTTTGAGTTTGCCGGCGTATTTGGAAAATTTGGGGAGCAAGGCTTGAAGCCCCTTAAAATCCTGTTCCCAAAGCTCGTCAGAAGGGTATATGTCTTCCAATTGCCATTTATATTGGCTGTCTATTTGTTCCCTTTTTAATACTTCCATAAAATAATCCTCTTTAGTTTTTGTTGGACTGGACGGGCGCGGGCACCCTGCCGCCGCGCTCTATGAACCTGTCCGGTCTAAATCTATTGATATCCATTATGGGCGCGCTTCCAAGCAAACCGCCAAACTCGGCTCTTTGTCCTACCGTCTTGCCTTCTACGGGGATAATCCTTACGGCTGTCGTTTTATTGTTGACCATGCCTATGGCGCATTCGTCCGCGATAATGGCCGAGATTATGTTTTCATCGGTGTCGCCCGGAATCGCTATCATATCAAGACCTACGCTGCAAACGCATGTCATTGCTTCTAGTTTTTGCAAGTTAAGGGCGCCTTTTTCCACAGCCTTGGTCATGCCGGCGTCTTCGCTTACGGGTATAAACGCGCCGCTTAAGCCGCCCGTGTGGCTGCTTGCCATAATTCCGCCTTTTTTGACCGCGTCGTTTAGGATAGCGAGACAGGCAGTCGTGCCGTGAGCGCCCACGCTTTCCAAGCCCATTTCTTCCAAGATTTCGGCCACGCTGTCCCCAATTCTGGGCGTAGGCGCCAAAGACAAGTCTATTATCCCAAACTGCGCGTTCAGTCTTTTGGCGGCTTCTTTGGCCACTAATTGACCTACCCTTGTAATTTTGAACGCCGTTCTTTTGATTGTTTCGGCGACCACGGTCAAGTCGCAACCGCGCGCTTTTTCCAAGGCGACCTTGACGACGCCCGGCCCGCTTACGCCCACATTAATAACCGCGTCGCCCTCCCCTATGCCGTTATAAGCGCCCGCCATAAAAGGATTGTCTTCTACGGAGTTGGCAAACACGACCAATTTGGCGCAGCCTACGCTGTCTTGCGAGGCTGTCAGCCGCGCGGTATGTTTTATTATCTTGCCCATTTTGGCGACGGCGTCCATATTAATGCCCGATTTGGTGCTCGCGACATTAACCGAGCTGCAGACTTTGGTTGTCGTAGCCAACGCTTCCGGGATAGTTTCCAAAAAATAACTCTCCCACTTGGTCATGCCTTTGTGCACAAGCGCGCTGTATCCGCCCAAAAAATCCACGCCCGTATCTTCCGCCGCCTTGTCCAAGGCTTTGGCTATCTCCAAATATCCTAGGTTGTTGGCGCCTATTAGGCTTATGGGCGTGACCGAGATGCGCTTGTTGACAATGGGTATGCCATAGTCGCTCGCAATTTCATCACCGACCGCGACAAGATTTTGGGCAAGCCTGCATATCTTGTCATAAACCTTTTGGGCCGTGCTTTTGGGGCTTAAATCTATGCAGTCAAACAAGGATATCGCCATAGTAATCGCGCGGACATCCAAGTGTTGACTTTCTATCATTTGTATTGTTTCCAATATTTCTTTTTTATTAATCATAGCTCTCTTTTAAATCTTGTGCATTGTATTGAAAATATCTTCATGCTGGATGCGCGCATTGACTCCGATTTCGGCGCCTATTACATCTAAATCCCTTTGGATGCTGGATATTTTTTTGTCACATTTGGAAATATCCACCAGCATGATCATAACAAAGTAGTCCTGCAAAATGGTTTGGCTTATATCTTCAATATTAGCCTTTATATCTTTTAAATAAGCGCTTACGCGGGCTATGATGCCCACCTTGTCTTTGCCTACGACGGTTACTATCGCTCGCATTAGTTCTCCTCGGCTTTTTTTATAATTTTATAATCCAACAAAATGCTGGCGTGGGTGCGGTATTTTATTATATCGCCTTCCGAAAAAGGCGGATGTTCCAAATCTTTCCGTATCAAAACCCTTCTTTGCGGCATATCCGGGCGTTTTATTACCCTTTCTTCAAGTATCATAAGATAATAATCCACGCCGTCTTTTTGGGTAATGGTATCGTCAAAATGCAAAAATTTGCCCGTGTTTTCCTCTACAAGGCCCGTAAATATATTCTTAAGCGTTTTATAGTATTTGTGGGTAAGGCGGAATTTGATAGAAAGAAAAAACCATGCGCCGCACAAATACAAAACCGTTATTATAATGTTAAGCGCCTGCGCCAAAGACCTGCCAATTTGATGCCTGAAAACTACTATCAAAACATTGGCTATAACCATTATCAATAAACTTATTACAAGCGCCCATATATATTTAAGGCGCAAGCGCCTTACTTGGTCGTATTCTTGCCTGGTATATAAGCTAAAATCTTTCAAGCCGATATCCCCTATCTTTCAAAATATTGGAAATATTATATCATTCATCGTTTTATTTTACAATGATTTGAGATAAACCGCGATATGTTATAGCATGGTAATTTTAGCGCTTTATAATAGTTTTTCCGTTATATGCGCATATGCCAAATATGATATATTAAAGATATAGTTATGCTTATTATTTTAACTTGTTTTAATTATTATTTTCAAAAAAAACAGGCTTATTTTACATAAGCCTGTTTTTTTGTCTTAGATAGTTTTTTATCTTATCATTCTGTCTTAATCAAAGCCAATAGCTGTTCTTGAACCGCGGGCATAAATGAAAAGATCAAAACTACCGCCACCAAAGCAAGATAAATGATTGTGAGTATCAAACCTTTGTCAATCACAAATTCCAAACCAACTATAGCGACAACGGCTATTGTGGCGTATGTTTGCACATAACCCAAAACGGTAAGCAACAGCGCATGGTCGGTTATATTAAATGTTGTGTTGATGTAAGAAAAGGCCAACAAAAGAATGACCAAAAAGGCCAAAATTTCGCCGATAATGTCAAGGGCCTTTTCCAAAGGTTTTCCTATGGTTGTTTTTAGCATGACCTATCCCTCCTTATCTTGATTTTAAATATTTTAAATATTTATTTGTATTATATAATACAAAAGCGTCATTTCAATATAATATAATGTAAAAATTTAAAAATTAATGTCTATCCCACAAGAGATATTCCAATATTTTGTCGTCGCCAAAGCTTTCAAACTTTAGCGCGTCTTTTATGGTAGTTGACAGTATGCGCATAGGCGCAAGCCCCACAAGTTCGCTGTTTTTGATCTCCGCTCCAAAATCTTGGGCCATTTTTTTGACCGTTTGGTAAATTTCAAAAAAAGAAATTGCTTTTGTGTCGGTTATGTTCATAGAAACTTGGACTAGATTTTTGCTCTTTAGCTTTAGCCCAAGCGCTTTTAGGCCCTTTATCCCCCCGTTTGACTCCCTTATTGACGAGGCGATTTTTTTGGCTATTTCCAAATTGTTTGTGTTTAAGTTGATATTAAAAGCCACCAGAAAATCCCTTGCCCCGCACGCCGTAACCCCAGCCGTTTTGTGCGGGATATCGGGCCCAAAATCAGGCTTCCATTGGGAGTTTTTCATTTTGGCCGCCATATTTTCAAACCCGCCGCGCCTTATATCGGACAATTGAACCCTATTGGGACTGGTTGCGGAATGCGCGTATAAAAAAACAGGGATGCCGTATCTTTGGCTTATTTTTTGGGCCGCTTTTTTGGATATCAAAACCGCCTCTTCTTTAGCTATGTTTTTTACGGGCACAAAAGGAATCACATCAACCGCGCCCATTCGCGGATGCTCGCCTTTGTGCGCGTTCAAATTAATATGCTTTACGGCGACGCCCACGGCTTCAATCAGCGCTTTTAAGACCGCCTTAGGCTTGCCCGCCGCGGTGACAACCGAGCGGTTATGGTCAATATCGCTCTCATAACCGAGCAAAACTTTATGTTTTTCAAAACAGCGCGCCAAGGCTTTTAGCGTTTTTTGGTCCGAGGCGCTGAAATTTGGGACGCATTCAATTATCTTTTCCATAAAAACCTTTATAGCTTACGTATAATTTTGCAAGGGTTGCCCGCGGCGACTACATTGGCGGGGATGTCCTTGACCACTACGCTACCCGCGCCGATTGTCGTATTGTCGCCTATTGTAACTCCGGGGCAGATTATAGCGCCGCCGCCTATCCAGACATTATCGCCTATGGTTATAGGCTTGCCCAGTTCCAAACCGCTAACGCGGACTTGGGGATCGGTTGGGTGAGTGGCGGAATATATTTGAACATAGGGCGCGAACATCACATTGTCGCCTATTATAACCTTGTTGACATCTAATATTATACAGCCGTGATTAGCGTAAAAATTATCGCCTAATGTAATATTATATCCATAATCGCAATAAAACGGCGATTCTATATGGACTTTGCCTTTTACTTTAAGCAATAGGCGCAAAATTTGGACTCTTCTTTCTAGGTCTTCAGGGTTGGCGTTATTGAACTCAAATAATAATTTTTTGGCCGCTTGGCGCTCTTTGGCAAGCTCAAGATCCGCCGAATAATATAATTCGCCGCTAAGCATTTTTTGTTTTTCTGTTTTCATTGTTATTCCTTATAAAGCTCTTTTAAATCAATATGTGGGTTGGTATATCGCGGACGCTTTTTTGTCATTGGCGTATAGTTAATGCTTTTTTGGGGACACCAATTAATACACGCCATGCATTGAATACAGTTGTTTCGCCATTTGGGCTTGTTGTTAATCTTTTCAATATTATTAGTGGGGCATACTCGGACGCAAATATCGCAGCCATTACAGTTTTTATCCGCGCTGAAGAAAATATGCGAAAACAGCAAGAAAAAGTTAAATAAAGGGCTTACTAGTCCCGTTTTTATATAATCCAAAGGGCTATTGTGCTTTTCCAAATATTGAACTTGGTTTTTGATGTCGGCGCTTATTTTTTCAATAGCCAATAAGGCGTTATTAATCTTTTGGCTAACCGCGCTGTCTTTGTCGGGATTAAATATCGCGATATAATTTTCTGGCATCAAAATCCCGTTTATATAATTCACTTTAAATAGGCTTTTTATCCTCTTGGCGAATTTCTCAGCGGCTCGGCCCGGGGTTGAGCCGTAGGTGGTTACAATAAAAACATATTTGGGATTGGATATTATCTTAATCTTTTTGCAAAAATCATCCAAAATCTTGGGATATGTATAAGCGTAAACGGGAAAAACAAAGCCAATGACATCGGCTTGCAATATTATTTCTTTTTCTCTTACGCATTTGGAAATATTTAAGTACTGCCCGTCTAAACAAGATGCCAGATTTTTGGCGACAAACAAACAATTCCCTGTCCCGCTAAAATAAAAAATTTGCGCGCTCATATTAAATATTTTAACATTTTTTGAAAATACATAAAAGAGTTTAATATTAAAAAAATTAACACAAAAAATAGTTTTTTTATAAACAATATAGTATAATTATTTTTAAGTGTTTTATTGTAGGAGGATTATGATGAAACGAAGCAAAGAATACAGAGCGCTCGCCTGGAATATCTTTAATCAGGACTTGGGCAAAATATTTTTATTTTCTTTACTTTCTACCATAGTTCTTATGGCAATAGGCGGCACGGGTTTTGGCTTCTTTATACTCGGACCATTTTATGTGGGAACGATGCTGTATTATTTGAGAGCGATTAGAAAAGAGGAGCTAGGCTATGGCGCTTTGTTTGAGCCAATAACCAAAAACGACATTATAAGAACTATCATCTTGTATATCTTGAAAATTCTTTTTATATTCCTTTGGACGCTTTTGTTCTTTATTCCGGGCATCGTCAAATCGTATTCTTACGCTATGGCGGAGTTTATCGCTATTGACAACCCTAATATGAGCGCGGAAGATTGCATTACCCAAAGCAGAAAGATGATGAAGGGATACAAATTTAAGCTTTTCTTATTGGACTTGAGCTTTATTGGCTGGTGGATATTAGCGGTAGTGATAATTTTTGTAGGCGCTGTCTTTTTCCAAGCTTATCATACGATGGCAAGGGCCGCTTTTTACGAGGACTTAAAAGCCAAATATAACGCCTAATTATAGCGAAAAATAAGCATTTAAAAAACCTCTTTTCCCCCGCGAAAAAGAGGTTTTGTTTTTATGTTCAGTATTAAGTGTGTAGTTACAAATAAGTTTGCTCACGTAGTTACAAAGTTTGCTCGGGTTGAAATGTAGTTGTTTCAAGGCTTCTCGCTGTTTATTTCCTTCGAGTAACAAAGTTTGCTCGCGGGTTGCC
>JAAZDJ010000006.1 GCA_012512255.1 Clostridiales bacterium
GAAATAGAACTCACCGACGAGGTTGTATATTGGATTACAAAAGCGTTTGCTTATTGGCTGTCCGCCAAGGTAAAATCCAAAATGACTATTGCCGTAGGGCACGACTCCAGGATATCGGCCCAGCGCATAGAAGCCCAAGCGATTAAGGCGCTAAAAGAAAGCGGGTGTATTGTCTTGCAATGCGGCCTTTGTTCCACGCCGTCTATGTTTATGATGACGCGGCATGAAAAGGTCCAAGCGCACGGCGCCATAATGATTACGGCTAGCCATCATCCTTATTACAAAAACGGCCTAAAGTTTTTTGATTCGCAAGGCGGGCTTGAAAAAGAAGACATAATCGGCATTTTGGATTTGGCCCAGGCCAAAAGCGGCCTAAAGGGTCGCGGCGGCAAAGTCATAAAAGACGATTATTTAAAATATTATTGCGAATTCTTAATTGATAAAATTAGAAAAGCCACGGGCGAAACCTATCCTTTGAAAGACCTCAAGATAGCGGTTGACGCCGGCAACGGCGCGGGCGGGTTTTTTGTGGATAGGGTTTTAAAACCCTTGGGCGCTGACACCTCTGCCAGCCAATACTTAGAGCCCGACGGGATGTTTCCCAACCACGCGCCCAATCCCGAAGACCCCGAGGCCATGCGGCATATAAGCAAGCGCGTATTAAAAAGCAAAGCCGACCTTGGCATTATATTTGACACCGATGTTGACAGGGCGGCGTGCGTCGCGCCCGACGGGCAGGAGATTAACCGCAACAGGCTGATAGCGCTGGTTTCGGCTATTTTATTAGAAGAACAGCCCGGCGCCACCATAGTTACCGACAGCGTCACAAGCGACGCCCTTACGGAATTTATCGTCAGCCGCAAAGGCAACCACCATAGATTTAAGCGCGGTTATAAAAATGTAATCAACGAAGCCAAAGAGCTAAACAGCGTGGGCGTTTACGCGCCCTTGGCGATAGAAACTAGCGGGCACGCGGCGTTTTTGGAAAATTATTTTTTGGACGACGGGGCCTATCTAGTTATCAGAATCTTAATCAAGCTGTGCCAGCTAAAAAAACAAAACAAAACGCTGTTGTCTTTAATAGAGGATTTAAAAGAGCCCATAGAAACATACGAAGCAAGGTTGGGCTTTAAGCCCAGCTGTAAAGACTGGAAAAAATCCGCCCGAGAAATTATGGCCAGGCTGGAAAAAGTATTCGCCAAAAAAATGGGCTTTAGGCTTGCCCAAAGTTATGAGGGCGTTAGGGTTAATTTCTTAGACGGCTGGATGCTTATAAGGCAAAGCGTCCACGACCCTATCTTGCCCGTTAACATAGAAAGCGATAGACAAGGCGGCGTGTTTTTTGCCGTTAAAAAACTATATAATGTGTTAAAAAAGCATGAAGAATTGGATTTGGGCGTTTTAAAGTCATATATAACGGAACAAAAACTTGCCAAAAAAAGCTAACATATAGATTAAAAAAGATTTATAGGAGCGGAGCAAATATATGGACAGTATAACTTCCAAAGCTATTAACGCGATAAGGATGCTTTCAGCGGACGCGATCCAAAAAGCCACAAGCGGACACCCCGGCTTGCCCTTGGGAGCCGCGCCTATGGCTTACGAGCTGTGGGCGAACCATATGACGCATAACCCCAAAAACCCCAAGTTTTTTAACCGCGACAGGTTTGTCTTGTCCGCGGGTCACGGGTCAATGCTTTTGTATTCGTTGCTGCATTTGTTTGGTTACGGCCTTGAGATTGAGGATATCAAAAACTTTCGCCAGCTAAACTCCAAGACCCCCGGGCATCCCGAATACGGGCATACCGCGGGCGTGGAGACTACGACAGGGCCGTTGGGGCAGGGCGTGGCAAACGCCGTGGGAATGGCTATCGCCGAGAGCATGCTTGCGGCGCGCTTTAATAAAGACGGCTTTAATATCGTGGACCATTATACCTACGTAATCGCGGGCGACGGCTGCATGATGGAAGGAATAGAAAGCGAGGCGGCGTCGCTGGCGGGAACATTGAAGCTTGGCAAACTTATCGTGCTGTACGACAGCAACGATATTTCAATAGAAGGCAACATTAATATAGCTTTTTGCGAGGATGTGGCGGCGCGGCACAAAGCGCAAGGCTGGGATATTCAGTATGTTAAAGACGGCAATGATTTAGAAGAATTGTCCAAGGCAATCAACGCCGCAAAAGCCGCAAAGGACAAGCCGTCTTTGATAGTGGTCAAAACCCAGATTGGATACGGAAGCCCTTTGGCGGGAACGCACGACTGCCACGGCTCGCCTTTGGGCGAAGAAAATATCAAAAAGACCCGAGAGTTTTTGGGCTGGAATTACGAGCCCTTTGAAGTGCCTTCTGAGGTTTACGAGCATTATAATAATTTGGCTAAGCGCGGCATTGAGGCAGAAGAGCGTTGGAACAACCTAGTCCAAAAATATAAAGAGCTATATCCGCAAGAGTATGATGAATTTATGGGCATGCTGGAAAATAAAATCCCCGAGCTCGTTAAAATAGAGAGTTTGTGGGAATTTGCCGACAAGGCCGATGCCACCAGAAACTCAAGCGGAATAATATTGAATAAACTGGCGGATATTTTGCCCAACCTTATAGGAGGCTCCGCCGATTTGTCGCCTTCCACCAAAACCTATCTCAAGAACAAAGGCTCCTATTCGGCCGATAACCGCGTAGGCAGGAATTTGCATTTTGGCGTAAGGGAGCACGCTATGGCGGCAGTCTGCAACGGAATATACTTGCACGGCGGGTTTAATGTGTTCTGCTCCACGTTCTTTGTGTTTTCGGATTATATGAAAAACGCCATAAGGTTGTCCGCGCTTATGAACATACCCGTTATTTATGTTTTGACGCACGACAGCATAGGCGTTGGCGAAGACGGGCCTACGCATCAGCCCATAGAACACCTGATAGCGCTAAGGGCGATCCCCAATCTTAAAGTATTCCGTCCCGCGGACGGTTGCGAAACTACGGCGGCTTATATAAGCGCGCTGTCGGGGACTAGCCCGACCGCCATTGTATTGTCCCGTCAAAACCTGCCCCAGCTTAACGCCGACGGCCGCGGCGCGCTAAAGGGCGGATATGTCTTGTCCGATTGCGAGGGCGAGCCCGATGTAATCTTGATGGCAAGCGGCTCGGAGGTTGAGGTTATCCTAAAAGCCCAAGAGTTGTTAAAAGAGCAAGGCGTCAAATCCCGCGTAGTTTCCATGCCTTGCATGGAAGTATTTGAGGCGCAAAGCCCTGAATATAAAGAAAGCGTATTGCCCGACCGTATCAGAGCAAGGGTGGCCGTGGAAGCGGGCTCAAGCTACAGCTGGCACAAATATACGGGCCTGGACGGCAAAGTTTTGGGCGTGGACAGTTTCGGCGCTTCGGCCCCGGCCAAGCAATTGTTTGAGTTATACGGGCTGACCGCTGAAAATGTGGCAAACGCCGCTAAAGAATTGCTAAAAAAATAAAAACAAAAAAACATCCCTCATAAAAAAGAGGGATGTTTTTAATATATTGCGTTTTTAAAATAATTGAATGGGACGGCGCGTTTGGGGATGTTTCAATATATAGCGTTTGCAAATACCGCGAAAGCCTAATAATGATTTTATATTGTACAAGCCCTCCCTTACAAAATATTTGCAAATTTAAGAAAAATAACGCATTATATATTTATAATTTATTTTCCTTATAATTTTTTTATTTTTTAAAAAATTTTATCAATTTTTATGATAATTTGTTTTTTTGAATTAAAATTAATTATAATTATATACATAACCATAATCTTGGCTTATAATTTGTTTAAATAAATATAATATTATAATTTTAAAGTTTTTGTTGACACAAAACCATATAAATAATAACATAAAGACATGGCAAAAAATAATTAAAAGAGGACGGGTCTATGGCAAAATATACCAAAGAACAAA
>JAAZDJ010000007.1 GCA_012512255.1 Clostridiales bacterium
ATCAATTTAAATATTATTTAAACAAAGATATCCTCAACTACATAAAACAATCCAATTATAATGTTTCTTTTTCGGATTATATTATCAATAAGTCAATGAAGGATTTATTTGCAAGCTATGAAGACCTCTTTGGCAAAACCAATCAATATTTTGAAGAAGACGGCGCTTATTATAAGTTTATGAAAGTAAAAGACAGCGACGACGAGGATTTGATTAATCAACGATATAACGAATTGATATACGCTGCCGATAAGTTTTTTGAGGAGCTTGATAAGTTTACATACCTTACGGATTCGTCTTTGAGAGGGACTAATTATCTACTGATGCCGACCAAAAACCTTATATCCGAAAAGTACGCGACATTAAAAACCGCTTTGAACTCTATAACAAAAAGAGCCCGCGGTGCGCTAGATGCCATTAAATACCAAACAGCTGGCGAGCGTAATGAAGAAAAATTTACGGTTGAACTAGGCGGCTTATTTGCGCAATATTTAATGGAAAATCCCCCGACTTTTCCGGGTAATGACATAGGCGAATTAAATTACACCGCGCCGTCTGAAACCGATCCTATTTTTCGGGAATATGAGTCTTTATTAATTGGATTAAAAGATATCGCCCAAAGCGATAACATTAATTCGTCCAATATGTTTTACGCTTATAACGAGCATATGATAAGAAAGGCTTATCAATATCTGACTACGCAAGAATTTGACCCGATTGACCCCAGCAAACAAAATCAAGAACTCAAAGAGCTTGAGACTTATATACAACAATTTAACGCCGCTATTAAGGGCGATAAGCTGACACTTGACGCGGCGCTGCCTTTTGAGGCGGTTATCAATTCGGGTTACTCCACAATTATTACAAAAGATATATATAACGAATACTTCAAACCCTATTATGACGATAAAGAGCAAGGGCGTCTAGAAGGATTAATGGATTCTATCAATCAAAAGCTAAATAAATACTCTTCGGCCGAGATTTTGTTCTATAATATTCCGGCTGAGTCTGTTGTGGCTAGTTTAAGCATTGAATATCCTTTTTTGCAAGAATCAGAGCTACAACAAGTCAAGTCTTTGCATGAGCAAAATCAAAAAGAGAAATTCGCTGAGTTCGCGGCGTTTTATAACGAATTAAAAAGCGAGTTCAAAAAGTTTACGCCGAGGTCCAAAACTTTGGACTCGCTGATAAAAAACACTAATTTTATAATAACCATAGAAGCGCGCGGGCTCAACGACAACCAAGCCCGAAAAATACAAGGATTTATCTTTACATCGCGTTATATGCTCAATTCATATATTACGCAAGCGCAATTTTTGATAGAAAACGACGCCGAATCCACCAATTACACCGCGCCCGAGTCGTTGAGCAAGGGATACGGGGCGATGGAGTTTATCTTTATCTTGACCGAGATTATTATTATGATTTTTGGCATAGTCTTGGCCTCGGGCACAATCGCGGGCGAGCACTCCGACGGCACGATGAAATTATTGCTAATAAGACCGCATACGCGGGGCAATGTGTTGCTGGCGAAGTTTTTGACTATATGCTTGGTCGTCTTCGTGTTTTTTGCCTTTAATTTTGTTGTCACCTTTTTGATAGGCGGGGTAGGTTGGGGCTTGAAAGGCGCCAATATGGCCCTGTCTATTTTTAACAGCAAGACGGCGCTGATACTGCATCCTGCGGCGGTAGTGTTTTTCTTGCATCTTTTTGGGTTTTTCCAATCAATTGTTTTTGCCTTAATATCCTTAACTATATCCACGCTATTCCGCTCCAGAAGCGGAGCGACCGCCGTTTCCATATTGGTTTACTTTGTGGCGTTTATTTTGGACGCGTTTTTGTCCGGTTTTGATTGGTATAAATATGTCATTTTTAATAATACCAACCTATTCCAATATATGAGCAGCACGGGCCCGGCAATAGCCGACTTAACGCTTTGGTTTTCATTGACGGTAACCTTAATTTATGTCGCGATAATGGCTATTATATGCTTTTTCACTTTTGCCAAAAGGGACGCTAATTAAAAAGCCCTATTAGTTTAGGGCTTTTTTCCAAAATTTTTTAGTTTTTTTAGTTTGCATTCTGCTAATAATATCAAAAAAATAATGCCTAATTTCTTTTATTTTAGATAAAAAACAGTTTACAATTATGTCTATAATGAATATAATAATTGCGATTATATATGGTTTTTTAGGAGCGCTTAATGAAAAATAAGCTTGATTATATTCTTTGTCCTAGATGCGAATTAAACTATTTTGTATCCAATAAAAACCAGAAGTATTGCACGGTATGCCTTGCCGAAATGAATAAAGCCGACCCCAATATATTAATCCCGGAAGACGAGGACGGCGATTTGGAAATCTTATGCCCCGCATGCAAAATTAACTATATGTCGCCCGATGAAGAAATGTGCTTTATTTGCGCAAAAGAACAAAGCGACAAGGCGGCTGACGGCGAGGTTGATTGGGAGAAGATTGAAGAAGAACCCGCGGTTGAAGACGAGCCCATAGAGATATCTTTGAGCGAACTGAAAGAAGAGGAAGAAAGGGAAGAAGAAAACGAGCCTGTTTTGGACGATGATTTTGAGGATGACTTTTTTGATGACTTTGATGATTTTGAGGACGATTTTGAGGACGGGGAAAATTAAGCTTCTGTATAATGGTTAATATAAACCAAAAAAAGGTAAGCACATTATAAATAGCTTACCTTTTTTTATGTGTTTATTTGATTGTTTCCTTGGTTGTTTTTTCAATTTTTTTAAAAGCCCAATAATTACGCGCCTTCAATCAACATCTTGTCGGCGACCAAAGCGATAAACTCGCCATTGGTGGGTTTTTCGTTATTGCTATAAACCTTTACCCCGAAAAGCGAGTTAATATTTTCAATCTTGCCCCTATTCCAAGCCACCTCAATAGCGTGACGGATCGCGCGTTCTACCTTGGACGAACTGGTATCATATTTTTGAGCGATTGAAGGATATAATTTTTTGGTTATAGAATTGATTATTTCGGGATTTTCAATTGTCATTTTGATTGCTTCTCTCAAAAACTGATAACCTTTAATATGGGCGGGAATGCCCACGGTGATAAAAATATTGGTGATTTTTTCTTCTGTTGATTTTTGCCTAATACGATTAATAGGTTCCGCCATATGGTAATCAGACATTATCTTGTCCATTATGCCCGCGTCTTTTATGGACGGTTCGTCATTAACAATGCTTAGCAACCTCTTTCTCAAAATCATAAAATCAAACGGCTTTATCATGTAATAAGTGGCGCCCAGTTTTAAAGCTTTTAGGATAAAGCTTTCTTGACTTAGAGCGCTAA
This sequence comes from Clostridiales bacterium, assembly GCA_012512255.1. Lineage (NCBI taxonomy): Bacteria > Bacillati > Bacillota > Clostridia > Eubacteriales > Clostridiales bacterium. The sequence continues at coordinate 3,327 of JAAZDJ010000007.1, forward strand.
GTATCAGAAACTTTGGCACATAGTCTTTTACTGTTTCCATAACGCCAAAACCGTCAAGCTCGGGAAGAACAATATCTAGAATTACCACATGCGGCTTAAACTGTTCAATTTTGGCTACGCCTTCCAGCCCGTCAACCGCTGTCATTGCAATTTCAAAATCCGGGTCTTTCAAAAAAAAGTCTTTCAGCATAGCGGTAATTTGCGGACTGTCTTCAATAATCCCCAATCTTACTTTTTGCATATTCCCTCCTTTATTATAATAAAAGAATATCATAAATACCAACAAAATTAAATACATTCTATAATAATTTTGTAAAAAATTAAGAATATTTTACAAAATTATTTAATTTTTTGTCGAAACTACCAAATATAACTACATATTTGTGTTAATTATACTATATATTGTGGTTTTGTCGCGTTTTTTGAAAAAATTTTTTTGTGGGTAAACATTCTTTTAAAAAAACATCCGCTTCTAATTTCAAGAAGCGGATGTTTTTAAAATTTATAGACTTTGCTAATAAATCATTAGTCAACGGGTCTTACATAATAGTTGCCTCTGTTCTTGAAAAGGATTTTAGTGCCTTCAACAACTGCGGTCAATGGATTAGGCGCGATCTTGATTTCAAGACCTAGTTGCTTGTTAAAGAATTCATCTACTCCGTCAATCAAAGCGCAACCGCCGTTGAGCGTAATGCCGTTTTCTATAATGTCGGCTGACAACTCAGCCGGAGTCGCTTGCAAAGCTTTAAGCACCGTATTGGCGATTTGGATGAACAACGGCCTTAAAACATCTCTGATTTCGGATTGTTTCAGTTCAATTCTTCTGGGCAGTCCGGTCAAAACGTCTCTGCCGTTTGCGTATGTGGTCTTGTCTTCGGGCAATTGAGCGCGCAAAGTGCCGATAACTTCTTTTATGCGTTTTGCGGTTATTTTGCCTATCAACAAACCATGGTTATATTGGACATAATTGATAATTTCATTATCAAAATAGTTGCCGGCTATGCGGATTGATTCGCTGACGACTATATCGCCAAGGGACAGCACGCCTATATCCGTAGTGCCGCCGCCCATGTCAATAACCATGCAACCGTTGGAGCTGTAAATATCCAATCCTGCGCCTATGCCGCCCGCCTTTACTTCTTCCTCAATAAACACATCGGGAACGCCCAACTTTTGAGCAAGCTGGATCATAGAATCGCGTTCTATTTGCGTAACTTCGGAAGGGCAGCAAATCAAGCAGGTTGATTTGGTTATGTCTATGTCCGTATTTTCAGCCTTTTTGAGCGCCAGCTCAATGAGCTTTTTGGCCGCGTCCATGTCCGAAATAACGCCGGATTGCAAGGGGCTGACTATTTTAATGCCCTTGTGGTTTCTTCCTATCATTTTTTCAGCGTTATTTCCCACGGCAAGAACTTCGCCTGTATAGTAATCAAACGCGATTACCGAAGGCTCGTTGAATATTATTCCTTCGCCTTCAACATAAACAAGCAAACTTGCCGTACCCAAGTCAATACCTATTTTGGCAGTGGTATTGGGGTTTCTCATAGAATTTATCATTCTAATAGGTTGTTGTTCAACTTGTTCTTTTACATCAATAGCATTGTTTTTCTTTTTCATACGTCACCCCTTTATAATTGAAGTGGATTAACCAGATAGTTGCCGCGGTTTTTGAGCAAGTATTTAGCGCCCTCAGCAACACAGGTTAATGGATTGTGAGCTACTCTTACGGGTACTTGTATCCTTGAACTTATAAACTCTTCCACGCCTCTTATCAAAGCGCCGCCGCCTGTTAGCAAAATACCGTTGAGGTAAATGTCGGCAGACAATTCCGGAGGCGTATCTTTTAGTACCGTTGCGATTAGCTTGACAATTTCTTCGTATGTAGGCAATATAATTTCCCTTATGTCGTCTGTTGAGACGTCAACATATTTGGGGATACCTACGACGATATCGCGACCGGCATAACGGTTAACGACAACGGGAGCGTTCTCGCGCAAGTCCGACAAATCCATTTTGCATCTTTCGGCTGTAAGTTCGCCAATCTCGACTTTTTGGTTCTTTTTGATCTGTTTGATAATTTCAGCGTCAATATAGTTTCCGGCTCTTCTTATTGTGCGGGATGTGACTATATCGCCAAAAGACAATACGCCAACGTCCGTGCTTCCGCCGCCTATATCTACAATCATCATACCTTTTGCCCTAAAGATGTCAAGTCCTGCGCCTAACGCAGCAGCCTTGATTTCTTCTTCAATAAACACGTCATTTATGCCCATGGTCTTAGCCAATTCAATCATGACATCTCTTTCAATCTTAGTTACTTCGGAAGGGCAACAAATAACGGCTGTTGAAGCTGACATTTGTTTTTCGGTTATGTTTTCAATCTTTCTCAAAACATAGGTCAAAAGCTCTTTGGCCGCGTGCATGTCGCTGATAACGCCGTTTCTTAAGGGCTTAATAACGACAATTTTGCTATGAGCTTTTCCTATCATTTGATGAGCGTCTGCGCCTGCGGCAACAATCTTTCCGCTTTCATAGTCAAACGCCACAACGGACGGTTCGTTAAATATTATACCTTTCTTTTCCACATAAACTAATAAGTTAGCAGTGCCGAGGTCAATTCCAATTCCCATACCTTCTGACATAGTTCATCCTCCTAATAATCACCGTAGTAATGTTGTTTTTCGTTCTTTAATAGTTTCTTTGTTCCGTCAATTACGGCGTTAATGGGATTAGTGGCGACCTTAACTTGTATGTGAGTAACATCTTCAATATACTCTTTAATGCCTTTTATCAAAGCGCCGCCGCCTGTTAGCAAAATGCCGTTATCGACTAAATCGCCCGATAATTCCGGAGGGGTGATTTCCAAAGTCGCTATCAAGGTTGATTTGATGGACTCAAAGCAATCAAGCAATATTTCCCTTACTTCTTCGGGGGTAATTACATCCATGCGGGGCAACCCGGTAACAAGGTCGCGGCCCATAGCGTTATAAGTGATGACATTACCCTCGTCGTCGCGAGGATAGTCCCCGGTCAAAGACGCAAGAGTTATCTTGATCTTTTCAGCTGTTTGAGGCCCGATTTCAAGCTTGTACTTTTCTTTTACATAATGCATTATTTGCTTGTCGAAATACTCGCCAGCCACTTTGGTTGATTTTGACAATACGACATCGCCTAATGATATTATGCCGAAACTGCTAGTGCCTCCGCCAATATCAATAACCATATGGCCGGAAGCCGCATATATACTTATTCCCCCACCTATCGCCGCCGCTTTGATCTCTTCCTCAATACGAGTATCTTCCACACCCAACTCTTTGCCTAAAATAACTATTGCTTCTTTTTCGGTCTCTGTAATCTCAGAAGGCGTGCAGATCAACAATCTGTTAATCTTGCTTGTCCCAGATGTGAATATCTTGTCAAAAGTAAACATCAAGATATCGCGAATTACATCAATATCCGAAATAACGCCGCCGTTAAGCGGTTTGATAACCTCCACTTTTTCGTGGACTTTGCCGACAAGCTGGGCAGCCTCAAAACCTACCGAAACGACCTTTTTTGTTTCTTTGTCAATTGCTATAATTGACGGTTCTTTAAAAACGGTACCCCTACCCTCGACATATATACGAAGATTAGCTGTACCCAGATCAACGCCAACGTTAATCTTTCCATCGTGCAACTTTTCGTTTTCAGTCATAAACTTCCTCCTTTAGTAGTCTTAACAAAGTTTTTTAAAAAAATTTTTTAGCTGTTGGGTGTCGGGCTGTTATGGGTAGTATATATATAAAATTTTGCGTCTTAAGAATTTAAACCTTAAGGGCAAAATGTTTCCAAAGTAGCAATTATCTTTTATATTTAAAAATACGGTATTTTTAAATATAAAAGAAATTTATTTTTATTAATTTGGGATTAAAAAAAGCATCTTATTTGCTTTTGTAATGCATTTGGAAGATTGTAAAATGAAGTGCAACGGGTAAAAAAAGATTCATAGTGAACCTTTATCTTTGTATAATAAGTTTGTAACACAAGATTATACAAAAGGAAAAGGCACTATGAATCAAGG
>JAAZDJ010000008.1 GCA_012512255.1 Clostridiales bacterium
TCCCTGCCGGGCTTTAAAAGCTCTTCAATAATATCGTTAAGAGTATGGACGCCTATATTGCAAGCTTGGGCGACCTTTTGCTCGCCCTTTATTTTTACGAGCTCGGGCAATTTGGCCATAGAATCGGAATCATTAATAACAAGCCCAAACATATCCAATAACTTTTGCGCCGCCTCATAGCTTTCGGGATGGACGGCGGTATTGTCCAAAATATTTTGACCGCCCACGATCCTCAAAAACCCTGCGCACTGCTGAAATGTTTTTTCACCCAATTGAGGCACATTAAGCAACTCGTCGCGGGTTTCAAATTTGCCGTTAGTTTCTCTATATTTGATAATATTTTTGGCGATGTTTGCGTTAAGTCCCGCCACATACGACAAAAGCGAAATACTTGCCGTGTTAACATCAACGCCTACGCTGTTGACGCAATCCTCAACCGCGACTTTTAGGGCGCTGTCCAACCTTGTGGGGGGCATATCATGTTGGTATTGGCCTATGCCGATAGAACGTGGCTCAATCTTAACAAGCTCCGCCATGGGATCTTGAAGCCGCCTTGCTATGCTTACCGCGCTTCTGTGCTCGGGCTCCAAGTCAGGAAACTCTTCAGCGCCGAGTTTGGAAGCCGAATAAACCGAAGCGCCCGCCTCGTTTACCACGGCGTAAGACAAATTATATTCGGGCATTTCTTTCAAAAGCCTGCTTACAAAAATTTCGGTTTCTTTGGACGCCGTGCCGTTGCCGATAGCCAAAAGCTCCACATTATGCGTTTTGATAAGTTCTTTCAAGACCGCCTTGGCTTCTTCTGTTTTGTTTTGAGGCGGGGTAGGATATACAACCGCCTTGTCCAAAAATTTTCCGATTCCGTCCACAACGGCTATCTTACAGCCCGTGCGGTATGCGGGGTCAATGCCCATTGTAACTTTGTTCTTGATAGCGGGCTGCATTATTAGCGGTTTTAGGTTGGTTTCAAACATTTTTATAGCTTGCTCGGAGGCTTTTTTAAAAAGCTCGGCTCTTACTTCTCTTTGGATAGAAGGCTTAATAAGCCTGTTGTAGGCGTCGTTTGCCGCCGCTTTGATAAGCGAGGAAGTCGGCCCGTCTTTTATAAAGGCCTTATACATAACATTTTGAACCAACTCCTCGTCCAGTTCCAAAGCTACATTAAGACATTTTTCCTTTTCGCCGCGGTTAATGGCCAATATCCTATGGCTTGGAATTGTCTTAATGGGCTCTTTGTAGTCTTTATACATCTCATAAACATCTATGCGATCATTGGCATCTTTTTCTTTTTCAACAAGCGAAGCGACTATATAGCCTTTTTCAAAAAACAATTCCCTTATCGCTTTTCTTACATTGGCGTCATCCGACATCTTTTCGCAAATAATATCCAAAGCGCCCGCAATCGCTTCTTGGGCATTATTGATGCCTTTTTCTTCATTGACATATTTTTGCGCTTGGGCATTAATTTCATCTTCGCCCAAATTTTGCCCAAAAATTAAATCCGCCAAAGGCGCAAGCCCTTTTGCCGCGGCGACAGTCGCCCGCGTCTTTTTCTTGGGCTTATAAGGTCTGTATATGTCTTCCAATTCGGTTAAGGTCTTTGCCCCGTTCAAAGCCTGTTCCAACTTCTCGTCAAAAACATTTTGGTCTTTGAGCGATTGTATAATAACTTGCCTGCGCGCTTCAAATTTTCTTAGGTAGTCAAGCCTATCCACAAATACCCTTAGTTTTTGGTCGTCACACGCGCCCGTCATTTCTTTTCTATATCTTGCTATAAAAGGCACGGTGTTGCCTTGGTCAAGAAGCTCAATGATATTGGAAGCGTGAATAGGGCTTAAGTCAAATTCAGCCGATAAGATTGCTTTAATGTCCATAAAAAACTCCGTCAAATAATTTTAGCGCTTTGACATTATATCATATTTTAGCTTTTTTAAGCGAGTTCTTTGCTATATTTATGGCAATACATTATTATAAAAGCAATACATTTACACAATTGGCAAAGGTCTGTTATAATATTAAAGATTATAAGATTTATATATGGTAATTATTTATACAACCAGTTTTCAGGAGATACTATGCCGATAAAAACATTTTTAAAGACTCAGGCGATAAAAGCGCTTCTAAACAAAGACAAGAAAAAGCCTTTTGACGAAAGCTATGCGGAGTTTTATACCTTAAGCGAAGACGCTCCCAAAAACCAAAACAACAGCTATTATTTTTCAGGGCACTCTAAGGACGGCCAAAGCATTATTATGAGATTGGGCCAAAGAGGCTCGGGCAATAGCGAGATTTGGTTTGCCTATCGCGACCTTTTGGACAATAATTTTATATGCGCGCATCAAATTTTAATCAACCAGACATTAATAGAAACCTCATGTTTGCAAGCGGGCAAAAAATGGAAGATACAATACAGCGGCGGGGTGCTCCAGGGCGTCAAAACGCCCGAAAACATTTGGCGCAGCCTAAAAGGCGCGCGTATAATCCCTACGGTGTTAGACGGAGAATTTACGGCAGGCGCTAAAATTTTTGAATTTTCCAAGCATATAAACACAAAAGCGGTCGCCAGAACTTTAGCCGTTCAAAAATTAGACATGCAAAAGTTTATAAACTTTTTTGATAATCGGCAAGTGTTTTACGAACAAGCGGGCAGGCTTCAAGGCGTGTTAAATCTAGGCGGCAAGAAGACCGAGATAGACATGCCCGCGATAAGAAACCGCGCCTACGGCTTAAAGGATTTAAAAAAAATCAAAAGATATATCGTCTTTTATATTTTGACCGAAAACAGCCAAGCAATCAGCATCCATTTGATAGATTGCCAAATCGGCAAAATCCAAATAGGTTATAAACTTTCGGACGCCAAAACCGTGTGCTTGGATAGAGTTATTTCGCCCGAACAAATCCCGATTAAAGACATTATACCCAGCAGGTTTGTGTTTTTGGCCAAATTTTTGGACGGTAAAAAGTTAGTTATAAAATGCCAAAAAGAAACCGAGTTTGAATTTACTTATGACGACGATGGTTATACGGTTTTGCAAAGCGCGGCGAAGTTTGATATTAACGGTATTAAAGCGCGCGGCATAATCCATTTGGGCCGTAATTTAACTTTAAGCGATTAAGGAGTAATTTTTAAAAAATATGAATTGGATTAATTTTGTCAGGACTATCCTTACAAGAACAAAAAAGCCCTTTGTCTTTTTAAATGAATGCGACCAAAACCTAGATTATTTGTCTTTGGATAATCTAGGTCTTTATATACATATTCCTTTTTGCGCCAAGATTTGCCCTTTTTGTCCTTATTGCAAAACAGTCTACCAAAAAGATTTGGCCGATAATTACATAAACGCGTTAATCAATGAAATCCATATGGTCGGCAAACAATCCGGCGATAAAAAGCGCGTCACCAGCTTGTATTTTGGAGGCGGGACGCCTTGCCTTTGCATTGATGCGATAGGAGAAATTATTGACGCGGTAAAACAATACTTTATTATAACCGAAGGCATAGGGATAGAACTGCATCCGCAAGACTTGAACGACGATGTTTTTAAAAAGTTAAAACAAGCGCAAATTGCCAAGATAAGCATAGGCGTCCAATCCTTTGACGAAAATTGCCTAAATTTTTTGGGAAGAAAAAATGAAATAGACATCCAAAAATTAAATAACTTGCTTTTAAAATACCCCTTTGAAACGGTATCAATAGATTTTATATTTGGCATACCCGGCCAGACATTTGAAAGCCTAAAAAAAGATTTTGAGATTGCTTTTGGGTGTCAAGCCAACCATGTGGCGATATATCCTTTGATTGAGTTTTCTTTTTTTCAACCCGAACAAAAAACGACCTTAAGACAAAAAAGAAAATTGCTCAATAAGATTTTGGACTATTGCCAACAAAAAGGCTATGAGCGCACTTCTATATGGACCTTTTCCAAAGACGGCGGGCATTATTCCTCAATGACCAGGCAGAACTTTTTGGGCTTTGGTTGCTCGGCCACGACGCTATTGCTCCGTCAATTTAAGATAAATACTTTTGATGTTCAAGAATATATAAACAGAATTAATAGCAACCGCTTGCCTACCGCGCTTACTTGCCGTTTCACCAAACACCAGCGCATGATTTATTATTTGTTTTGGACGGCGTATTCCACTATTATTAACCCCCAAGACTTTGAAAAGTTTTTTGGCGAATCCCTGCGCAAAAATTATGGCTTTGAATTATTCCTAGCGCGCGTTTTAGGGTTTTTAAAAAAGAAAAATAATATTTATTATTTGACCAAACGAGGAACATATTATTTCTATTATTTTGAAAGATTTTATACGCTCTCGTATATAGATAAAATGTGGAATATTATGAGAAAGCAAAGTTTTCCCCAAAAAATAGAATTATAGTTTAAACAAGTTGACAGCGTGTTTGTTTGGTAATACTATTGATATAAATATTTTTAAATGGAGTAAAAATGGACAGACAAAAACGCGTTGTCGCAATACATGATATATCATGCTTTGGCAGATGTTCCTTGACGGTCGCGCTTCCTGTCATCTCGGCGGCGAAAATAGAGACGAGCATTATCCCCACAGCTATTTTATCAACGCACACGGGCGGTTTTACGGGCTATACTTATCGCGATTTGACCGAGGATATCTTGCCCATAGTAAAGCATTGGCAAAGCCTCAATTTAGAATTTGACGCTATTTATACGGGATTTTTAGGTTCTTTTGAGCAGATTGATATTATAGCCCAAGTCTTTGATATGCTAAAAACCAAAGACAATCTTATAATAGTCGATCCCGTAATGGCCGACCATGGCCAGTTATACAAAATTTTTCCCGATAATTTTCCCCAAGGCATGAAAAAGTTGTGCCAAAAAGCCGACATAATTGTCCCCAATATGACCGAGGCCGCGTTGCTTGTGGATGAGCCATACAGTCCCGGTCCATATAAACCAGAATACATAGAAAAGACGCTAAAAAAACTATCGGCTTTTGCCAATCTAGTGGTTTTAACGGGCGTATTTTTTGACGAAGAAAATCTAGGCGCCGCGGCGTATGACAAGGCAAGGGATGAAATAAGCTACGCTTTTTCAAAAAAGATAAACGGATTTTATCACGGCACGGGCGATGTGTTTGGCAGCGCGCTTACCGCCGCCTTGGTCAATAAAGAGCCTTTAAATAGAGCCATAGAGATAGCGGTCAAATTCACGGCCTCAAGCATCCAAAGGTCGTTTGAAGCCAAAACCGATGTAAGATTTGGCGTTAACTTTGAAGCGGGATTGCAAGATTTGTTAAAATTATAAAGAAGTGGTTATAAAGCGTTAAATAAAAAAACAGCTTCCGTCATTGGAAGCTGTTTTTTTATCACAAATAATCAAGCCTTAAGCATATATAAGATAAGATAATAATTAATTTTGGGGGGAGATTTTTATGTTTTTTAGAAATTATGCCGAGCGGGCGATTGCCGTAATTAAAGGCGGTCCGCATTATCCAAATATAAACGGCGAAATAGAGTTCAGGCAGCTAAGCGAGGGCGTGGAAGTAATAGTAAGGGTACATAATTTGCCGCCGTTTTATAGGGAAGGGGATTTGGCGGTAGGACCGTTTGGCTTTCATATTCATGATGGCAACTCTTGCGAGCCCGGGACACAAGACAATCCTTTTCCCGAAACGGGCGCGCATTACAACCCGACCAACGCGATACACCCCAATCACGCGGGCGATTTGCCCATAATTATGCCTATGTCGGACGGGAGCGCGTTTATGAGATTTATTACAGATAGATTTAGGCTTAACGAAGTATTAGGCAAACCCGTATTAATCCATCAATCACCCGACGATTTCCGCGCGCAGCCTGCCGGCAACTCTGGCCTTAAAATAGCCTGCGGAATAATAACGCCCATAAGATAGCAATATAAAGCCTTAACAACAAAAAACAGCCTCCAAACTTTTAGGCTGTTTTTATTCTTTGTTCTCTAGGTTTTTAAAAGCCGAGGCCAGCATTAATTTTAACCTATTTAATTGGTTGACTTCGCTTGCGCCGGGGTCGTAGTCAATGGCTACGATATTAGCCTTGGGATTTTGGCGTTTTAGTTCTTTTATTACGCCTTTGCCTGTCACATGGTTGGGCAGGCACGCAAAAGGCTGCATACACACAATATTATGGACGCCTTCGCGCATAAGCTCAAGCATCTCCGCCGTCAAAAACCAGCCTTCGCCGCTCATTGAGCCCAATGAAACGACCTTGCTTGCCATTTTGGCCTTAGTTTTTATGTCCAAAGGATAGCCAAACCTAGTCTTTTTGAGTTCTTTTATCATCGGCGCGCGGATAAAATCTACAATCTTAATTAAAATATCGTTCTTTATCTTAGACCACAAAGTCCCGTCTAACAACCTGTATTTTATAGTGGCATTTTCAAACCCATACAAGAAAAAGTCCAGCATCTCAGGCATAACCGCTTCACAGCCCTCTTGTTCTATGATTTTTACGATTTGGTTATTTGCGCCGGGATGGAATTTGACCAAAATTTCGCCCACCAAACCAATGCGCGGTTTTTTGATATTATGGACGGGCAAAGCGTCAAATTCTCTTATGATATTGATAAGATTTTTTCTAAACTTAAACAAGTTTAGGCTTTTTAAGGATTCTAAGCAAAGCTTCTCCCATTTTTTGAGCAATCTATCGGCTCTGCCCGGTTCTTTTTCATAGTGTCTGACCGCATACAGCACCCTCATAAACAAATCGCCATAAATTAGCGACATTATAAGCTTTATCAGCATAGGAAAAGTAATCCTAAATCCGCTGCATTTATCAAGCCCGACCAAGTTAAAGCTGATAACAGGCACATGTCCCATATTGGCGTCTTTTAGCGCTTTTCTCAAAAGGGCGATATAATTGCTTGCTCTGCATCCGCCGCCTGTTTGGGAAATTATAACAGCCGTTTTATTAAGGTCATAACCGCCATTTTGCAAAGTGTTAATGATTTGTCCCAGAGTGATAATGGCAGGATAGCAGGCGTCATTGTTTACATATTTTAACCCGACATTAATCGCGCCCGGATCGGACTCGGGCAAAACCTGGATATTATATCCCGATTGCCTAATCGCTTCAGCCAAAAACACAAAATGAATGGGCGACATATTGGGCGCGATTATGGTATGCGTCTTTTTCATCGCCTTGGTGAAATCAACTTTAGGCGTAAGCGCGGGGGGAGGGACGCAGCATACATTTTTCCTTGCGCGCTCGTTTACCGCCGCAATCAAAGACCGTATTCTAATTCTCGCCGCGCCCAAATTATTGACTTCGTCAATTTTTATCACGGTATAAATTTTGTTGGCAGCTTCCATCAGCTCCATAACTTGATCGGTAGTGACGGCATCCAATCCGCAGCCAAAAGAGTTAAGCTGGACGATTTCTAGATTGTCCGTATGCCTTACTACCTCGGCCGCGGCATAAAGACGCGAATGATAAGTCCATTGGTCCATAACTCTTAATGGCCTGGGCGTCGTCTTTAGATGGCAAATGCTGTCTTCCGTCAGGATAGCAAAACCGTATCTATTAATCATATCGGCTATGCCGTGGTTAATTTCGGGGTCAACATGATAAGGGCGTCCCGCAAGCACAATCCCGCGTTTCCCCGTGCGGATAAGCTCTTGCAGCACCTCTTCGCCCTTTTTTCTAATGTCTTTTTTAAAATGCGCGTCTTCCTCGTAAGCCGCGTCAACCGCATTATGAATTTCGTTTTTATCTATATGGCTAAATACTTCGCGCAACCTTTTTTTCAATTTTTTAGGGTTGTTGAGCGGCAAAACGGGTGAGATAAATTCCACGTCTTTTTTTAGTTCGTCAATATTGTTTTTTAAGACTTCGGGATACATGCATACGATAGGGCAGTTATAGTGGTTATCGGCTTTGGGATCTTCTTTTTGTTCGTAAGGCAAGCATGGATAAAAAATAGTTTTTACGCCGCGTTTTATCAAAGAAATAATATGCCCGTGCGCTAATTTAGCGGGATAACAAACCGATTCTGAAGGCATTGTTTCTATGCCCAAATCAAATATCGCTCGCGACGAACGGGGCGACAAAACCACTTCATAACCTAACCTTGAAAAAAAGGTATGCCAAAAAGGATAGTTTTCATACATTCCCAAAACTCTGGGGATACCGATTTTTCCTCTTGGCGCGTTTTCGGGATTTTTATAATATTTAAAAAGCCTTTCGTATTTGTATTGGTAAAGGTTGGGCAAAAGCCCGGGCGGCAATTCTTCGCCCGCGCCCCTTTCGCAACGGTTGTTGGTAATAATTTTTTGACCGTCCGCAAAACTTGTTATTGTCAAAAGACATCTATTGCCGCACAGCTTGCAATGCTTGGTTTCTTTTTGGGGCTTTAAGTTAATAATCTCGTCATAAGTTTTTAGCGTGGAAGGCTGTCCTTTATAAGATTTTTTGGCTATAAGAGCCGCCCCGAACGCTCCCATAAGCCCGGCTATATTGGGACGCACAACCTCCCTTTTGCTGACAATCTCAAAAGCCCTCAAAACAGACTCGTTCAAAAATGTTCCGCCTTGGACAATGATTTTTTGGCCAAGTTCTTCGGGGTCTCTTATTTTTATAACTTTATACAAAGCGTTTTTAACCACGGAATACGAAAGTCCCGCGCTGATATCGCCTATGCTGGCGCCTTCTTTTTGGGCTTGTTTTACGCGAGAGTTCATAAATACCGTGCATCTTGAGCCCAAGTCCACGGGATTGTCGGCCATGAGGCCCATTTTGGCAAATTCTTCGGCTTTTAAGCCCAAAGCGGAAGCAAAAGTTTCTATAAAACTGCCGCAGCCCGAGGAGCAGGCTTCGTTAAGCAAAATACTATCTACGGTTTGGTTTTTTATGCGCAAGCATTTCATATCCTGTCCGCCGATATCCAACACAAAATCCACGCCGGGCAGGACATATTCCGACGCCGTATAATGCGCCATTGTTTCAATTTCGCCCATGTCAACGCCAAGCGCTTTTTTTATAAGGTTTTCGCCATAGCCTGTAACGCAAGAGTAGGCGATATAGGCGCTGTCGGGCAATTTAGCGTAAATTTCTTTTAATATTTTTATAACCGACTTTAAGGGATTGCCGCCGTTAGAGCCATACCAAAAATAAACTATTTGATTTTTGGAATCTATCAACGCCGCCTTTGTGGTCGTGGAGCCCGCGTCTATTCCCAAAAAACAAGCGCCTTGCGTCTTTTTAATATCGCCGTGGGGAACGCTGGCTTTGCTGTGCCGCGCGCGGAATTGCGCTAATTCTTCCTCTGAAGAAAATAACGCGGGCAGCCTCATAATTTCATGTTCCTCAATATCCTCTAGCGCCCTTAACTTGGTTTCTAGTTGTTTATTGGTTTTAATGTCATTGCCTGCCGCCAAAGCCGCGCCAATGGCGTTAAATATTTCAGAGTTTTCGGGAACGATTACCTCATCGTCTTTTAATTTTAAAGTTTCAATAAAACGCTTTCTAAGCTCGGGCAAAAAATGCAAAGGCCCGCCCAAAAACGCGACATTGCCCCTTATTGGCATGCCGCAGGCAAGACCCGAAATAGTCTGGTTGACTACGGACTGGAACACGCTGGCGGCCAAATCCGTGATAAGCGCGCCGTCGTTGAGCAAAGGCTGAATATCGCTTTTGGCGAAAACCCCGCATCGTGAAGCGATAGGGTAGATAGTTTTGGCTTGCGCAGCCAAGTCGTTGAGCTGGCCGATCTCTACATTAAGAAGCGTTGCCATTTGGTCTAAAAACGCGCCCGTGCCGCCCGCGCAAGTGCCGTTCATACGCTGTTCTACGCTGCCGTTGTTAAAATAGGTGATTTTGGCGTCCTCGCCGCCTAGTTCTATGGCGACATCGGTCCTGTCCGCGAAAACCTCAATGGCTTTCACGCCCGCGACAACTTCTTGGATAAAAGGTATATCCAACCATCTAGAAACGGCGATGCCGCCCGAGCCGGTTACCATTATGCTAAAGCTATCAAATCTTTTTAATATTTCATTTAAGACATCAACCAATGTCTTTTTTATATCGGAATAATGTCTTTGATAAGAACTATATATTATGTTTTTATTTTCATCCAAAACGGCTGTTTTTATCGTAGTAGAGCCTACATCAAGTCCGATAGATATTTTATTGGTCATTTTACCTCTTGTCTTTTTAAGTCAATTTTTACGAATTCTAATCAATATTATAGGTAATTATTATAACAAACAATTCACAATTAGTCACACTTTTTATATGTTAACAATATTTACATTTGTATTTTTTAATTGATTTTAAATTTTGGCAAAAAAATTCCCTTTATCAGAAAGGGAAAAGAACATATTTTTTAAACAAACCATTATAATTATTTACATCATAAAAAAACTTAAAAAAATCGCCCTGCTTTTTTAAAAACAAGGCGGGATATTAA
>JAAZDJ010000009.1 GCA_012512255.1 Clostridiales bacterium
CCCCGCCCGTTTATAATACTTCTATCAAAATCAACCAAAACGAGCTGGAACTCGCCAAACAATTAATAGCGAGCATGAGTTCTAAGTTTGTCCCCCAAGACTATATTGACGAATACCGCGCCAAACTTCAAGCCGCTATTGAAATGAAAATACGGGGCAAAGAAATCATCGCAGCTCAAGAGGGCGTTCCTGATTTGGCGGTTGATTTGGTGGCGGCTTTGAAACAAAGCATAAAGGAAAAAGGCGAAGCGGAAAACAAGCATTAAAAATAAGGCGCGCTTAGATAAGCGGTTAACTTAATGGTAGATTTTTAAAAAAGCGTAAAAAAAAAGGCGCGGTCGTTAATTAAACATTAATAAATAATTTGTTAATTAAGCATTAGCGCGCTTAAAGCGGTTGTTTTGAAACAGTTTTAAAAATGCGTTAAGAAAAAGGCGGAGCGGCAATCAAGAATTAAAAATTAAAAAAGGCGCGCTTGGGACGGTTAATTTGAGACGTTTTAAAAATGCGTTAAAAAAAGGCGCTGAACAGCATAAAAAAATTATTATAACTAGGCTATTAATTTTGCAGCGGCTTTTAAAAAAAGCATAAAAGAAAAATGCGAAGCGGTAATCAAGCATTAAAAAATAATTTTTAAGTCTTAGCTTTTAGCCGATAAAAAATTTAATAAAAATCGCTTTGACCGCTAAAAGAGATAACTTTGGTTAAGAGTTATTGTCTTTAAAAACGCTTAGGTTAAAAATTATTGGGCTTTTAAAGAGCTTGACTAGTAGGAATGCTTTGATTAAAGATTGTATGGGCTAGTATTGTTTGGATTAAAAAGCGCTTGGGCTAAAAATTGTTTTTTTAGCCGTGATGCGCTTAAGCTAAGGATTATTTGGATTAATAACATTTAAGGATTGTTTGAATGAACGGGCTAAAAATTATTAGGACAAAAAAGCGCGCGGCTAAAAATTATTAAGGCACAAAACAAGCATGGGCTAATAATCATTGGACCAAAAAGCGCGCGGACTAAGATTTGAACCAAAAAGCGTATAGATTTGGAATAAAATGCGTTTGATAAAGATACGCTTGGATAAGCATTGTCAAAATAGGATTGCTGGGCTGTTGAATGTTTAGGCTAAAAGTTATTTGCCCATAGTCGTAATAAATTGATATTTTGTCTGGTCTATAAACTCAGGCAAATCTTGGAATTTTTTGTTATATATATTTGACCATTTAATACATGTTTATATTTGGAAATAAAATGCAAATAATGTATAATTCTTAATGATTGATTTTCTAAAAAACAAAGGAAAGTAATAATGGATTGGACTTTTATTTTGGCGGTTTCATTATTTGCGATTACCTACATCTGTTTGTTAGTTTTCCCAAAAATAAGAGCATATATAGCGTTAGGGTCGGCCGCGCTTTTTGTTATCTTAGGGATACTTCCCGTTACCAAAGTCTTGGGCGCGGTGGATTGGAATGTTTTGATGATGATAGGCGGCACTATGGGCATAGTGGCGTTGTTTATAGATTCCAAAATGCCCGCGCTTATGGCCGATATGATTATCAAAAAAACCCCAAACTTAAGATGGGCGATAATCGCGCTTTCGCTGTTTTCCTCAATTGTATCCGCTTTTATAGATAATGTCGCGACCGTATTAATGCTAGCGCCTATCGCCCTTAGCATCTGCCAAAAACTCAATGTTTCGCCCGTAAAAAGTTTGATTGCTATCTCTATCGCGTCCAACCTACAAGGCGCGGCTACGCTTGTGGGCGATACGACTTCTATAATGATGGCGGGAGCGGCCGGAATGAACTTTATGGACTTTTTTGTCTATAAAGGAAACCTTGGCATGTTTTTTGTGGTTCAGGCGGGCTGCCTTGCCGCCACTTTTGTTTTGTGGCTGCTGTTAAGGGAGGAAAAACAGCCTATAAAACTTGAAGGCGAAACAAAAGTTACCAATTATTTTCCTACGGTTTTGCTTTTTTCAATGATAGCGCTATTGATCGCGGCGTCGTTTATCCCCGAAAAATACAAATTAGACATCACAAACGGCCTTATCTGTATGAGTCTTTTGGTCGTAGGGCTTGTGGTGGAATTCGCGAGAAAAAAGAATTTCGCTGTAATAAAGGATACTATCAAAGAAATAGATTACTTCACATTGCTACTGCTGACGGGTCTATTTATAGTAATCGGGGGAATAAAAGAAGCGGGGGTTATTGACGCGCTCAGCAAGCTGTTTGTAAAAGCCGGCGGGGGCAATCTTTTCTTGATTTTTACCATTATAGTATGGGCGTCCGTGCTGATTTCCATGTTTGTGGACAATATCCCATATACAGCGACTATGCTGCCTGTTGTAGCGTCTATCGCCGCGCTTATGAATATAGATCCTACTATATTGTATTTTGGCCTATTGTGCGGCGCGACTTTGGGCGGCAACTTGACGCCTATCGGCGCTTCGGCCAATATTGCGGCATTGGGCATCTTAAGAAAGCAAGGCCATGAAGTAAAGGCCCTAGAATTTATGAAAATAAGCGTGCCTTATACCCTTGCCGCCGTTACAACGGGATATTTGTTAATTTGGTTTATTTGGGCGTAAATGATATAGATAAAAAAAGACCGCTTAAAAAAACAGCGGTCTTTTTTATTTTGGTTATATAAAAATTTTCGTTTGAGTTTTTTTAATTTTAAACAATAGGGGCTTTCCGTTAATTTATAGCGGTCTTAGGGCTAAGCTATTGGAGCTATTTAAATTAACTGGTCTTTGGTTAATTCAAAACTTTGCGGCTATTTAATTATCAAAACTTATCAGCCTTTATGCGACTAAAAAAATATCAGCCTTTAATTTTAAATTTGGCAAGATTATAACAAATCCTTAGGGTCGTATTGGGGCTTTATCCAAACATTGTCCATATTGTCGGATATTTCTTTTTTGAACTGTTCTTGCCATTCTTCAGCCGTGTAGTCCTGAATGGACACCGAAATATACTTATCGGAAGCGCCCAAAACTTGCTTTAGGGTGTTTTTGAGTTCTTGCGCTAGTTTTTCTTTTTGGGCTTGAGTGCGGCCTTTTAGCATTTTGACGCTGATATGGGGCATAAAATATTTTACCTCCTAAAAATTTATATATTCAGTTTACCAAATCATGCAAAATTTGGGAAACATCTCCGCGCAAAATATAATCCGCGCGCGCGTCGGCTGGCGTTGAATCCATATTAATCAAGACCAGCTTGTGTCCGTGATAAAAATCCAGCAATCCCGCAGCCGGGTGAACAACCAGCGAAGTGCCGCCCACTATAAACACATCGCATAGTTCAATCGCCTTAACCGCGCTGTAATACACGGACATGTTAAGCCCCTCGCCGTATAGCACGACATCGGGCCTTACGACTTGGGAGCATTTTGAACAGCGAAGCGCGCCTTTTTTTACGCTTTGGAACTGCGCGAGGGTATATTTTTGTCGGCAACCCACGCAATAATAATCGGTCAAGTTGCCGTGAATTTCCAAGACATTGACGCTGCCAGCTTTTTGATGCAGCCTGTCTATGTTTTGGGTGATGACCGCCTTGAGTTTGCCTTGTTGTTCAAGCCTGGCCAAAGCGTAATGGGCGTTGTTGGGCTTGGCGTCCTCATATATCAGATGTTCTCTTATGTAATCCGAAAACTCGTCGGGATGGGCGACAAAAAACTCATGGCTTAGCAAATACTCGGGCGGGTACGGCAAATCGGTCTTTTGGTTATAAAGCCCGGCAGCCGAACGGAAATCGGGTATACCCGACGCCGTGGATACCCCCGCGCCGCCCAAAAAAACGATATTCTGACTTTCTTGGATGATTTTTTTGACTTGCGCGAATGTGTTTTTGTCCATTTTTATGGCCTTAAAATCCGTATTTTTATATTATTATACCATACTTTTTGATTGAGTAAAAATACATAAAAAGTAGTTATTTTTTGTTGTGCGGCGCGGACAAAATATGCTATCCTAAATTTATTAAAGAATAGATAAATATGAGATTAAAAGGCTATACGCTAAAACATTTAGACCCAAGGGATAAAAAAATGAAACCTAAGCTGATAATAGCGACCAATAACCAAGACAAAGCGCAGGAAATCAAAGAGATTTTGGGCGATATTTACCAATGCTTTTCGCTGAAGGATTTGGGCTTAAAAATTGACCCGCAAGAAAACGGCGATACTTTTTTGGACAACGCGCTTATAAAAGCAAGGGCTGTTTTTGATAAAATGGGAGGCAGTTTGGCCGCGGTCGCGGACGACAGCGGCTTGATTGTGCCCGCTTTGGGCGGCGAGCCCGGCATAATGTCCGCCCGATACGCCGGCGACGATAGCGACGACGAGAAAAACAACCAAAAATTATTGCAAAGACTTCAAGATGTTAAGGACAGGCGGGCGTATTTTGTTTGCGTCGTAGTGTTTATAAACAAAAACCAAACCATATTTGCCGAGGGCAAAACTTACGGCGAGATTTTATCCTATCCTGTTGGCGATAACGGGTTTGGGTATGACCCTTTGTTTTATTCTTATGACCTTAAGATGAGTTTTGGGCAAGCTACGCCCGAGCAAAAAAACCAAGTAAGCCACAGGGCGCGGGCGTTAAACCAACTAAAACAAAAACTAAAGGCGCTGGTATGACCAAGATAATAATCTTGTCGGATATACATTTTAACGCGGTTAATCTTAAAAAGATAGATAAAATCATCTTAGAAAGCGATTATTGCTTTTTTTTGGGCGACGGCGGCAACGCTATGGCTAATTATCAAGACCGTCTTGGCGGGCGCTTGATAACGCTAAGGGGCAATTGCGATTTTTGGGCTAGGGCCGAGACCAAAGACGAAGCGCTTTTGGATATTGACGGCTTTAAGATTTTGGCGACGCACGGGCACAAATATGGGGTAAAACTGTCTTTGGATAATTTGGTTAATAGGGCAAAGCAGTTAAAAGCCGATATTGCGCTGTTCGGTCATACGCATATAGCTTACTTGGGCTATATAGGCAATATTTTGCTGGTCAACCCTGGAAGTTTGGGCAGCCCCCGCATAGGCGCGCCCTCATACGCCTATATGCTGCTATCCCTCGCCCAAAAGCCGCTGGTTAAGATAGTGGAAGTGAAGTAAGAAAATTAGGTAATAAATAAAAATTTATAGGCGCTTTTTTATATAATAAAAACGCCCATAGCGTTATAGACTATGGGCGTTTTTGTCGTCAAAATTGTCGTCAAATTTTTGTGCAATGCGATTATAAGGTTTATTTATTGTTTATTTTGTCTTATGTAACTATATATTGCGGTTTCATGGTGGATCTTCAGGGACTCGAACCTTCACACACTCGGTACCAGAACCTAAATCTGGCGCGTCTGCCAATTCCGCCACGTCCGCGTATTGCAACAAGGGGGACCGCAGGCGCAGCCTGTGGTGGATTCCTTATTGCCCCAAGCTATCGTATTGCAA
>JAAZDJ010000010.1 GCA_012512255.1 Clostridiales bacterium
AAGAAACACTAAACCGTATAAACAATTGGATTGACACCTACCCTCGAAAGCGGCTTGGCTACAAATCAGCAGAACAAGTGTTCGCTCAAGAATTAGAAAAATTTTCTCTTTACCCCTCGGGGTAAAGAGAACTGTAAAACAAATTTATTATACAAACCGTTGCACTTGTAGTTGCAATTTAAGTAAAAAATATAAATACAAAATTATAACGCCAAATAAAAATCCTTGACATAGTTTTTGGTATGTGCTAGATTATATAGAGCACCCTCGGGGTGTTATTTTTAACATTGCGACAAAATAATAAATCAAATATATAAAGAAGGAAAACAATGCAGGACAAAATCACATTGGCTTGCACGGTATGCAAGCAAAGAAACTACGACACTTTCAAAAACAAAAAGAACGACCCTCAACGCATTGAATTAAACAAATATTGCAGATTTTGCCGCAAGCATACCCTGCATAAAGAAACAAAATAAATTAAGGGGATAATTATGGCTGAAAAGAAAAAGGGCAGAATAGGCAGATGGTTTAAGGAAATGGGCAGTGAGCTCAAAAAAGTTATTTGGGCAAAGCCCGCGGCCGTTTTAAAACAAACGGGCGTTGTTTTTGCCGTTGTCGGTTTTTTTATTCTTGCCGTCTGGCTTATTGACCTTGGTTTGTCGCAAGTTTATAATTTGTTGATAAGAAACTTGGTATAAGGCGATGAAGGAAGACATCAAGCAAATGGAGCCCAAATGGTATATCGTCTATACCTATACGGGCTATGAAAATATAGTCAAGGACAGCTTGGAAAAGTTAATTGAAAAAAACAACCTCCAAGACCGTATTTTAGATATCCAAATCCCAATGGAAGATGTCATAGAGGAGAAAAACGGCAAGCGCAAAATCGTGTCCCGCAAAAAATTCCCCTGCTATGTCATGCTTAAGATGCGATATACCAACGACATGTGGCATCTTATAACCGGCACGCGCGGCGTCATCAGTTTTGTCGGGCCTCAAGGCAGACCCATGCCCCTGACGGACGAGGAAATTCGCCGTATGCGTTTGGAAAAAGTCACTATCAATATTGACTTTAAAGTAGGCGACAAGATTAAGATAGTGGAAGGGCCTTTGGCGGATTTTATCGGCGATATAATTGAAATTGATCTTAATAACTCAAAATGCAGGGTCAATGTCAATATGTTTGAGCGCATCACGCCGGTAGAATTGGATATAAGCCAAATTGCCAAACTAGATTAGCATATATTTTTTTAATTTGGGAGGCTAATGCAAATTAGCCGTTAGCACCACGATTAAAAAATATAAATATATTTTTTAAGGAGAAATTATGGCAAAGAAAGTTATAGCTGTGGTAAAACTACAATTGCCCGCGGGAAAGGCGACTCCGGGGCCCCCGGTAGGTTCTTCGCTCGGCCCGCACGGCATTAATATACCCGCGTTTGTCAAAGACTTTAACGAAAAAACGGCTTCCCAAGCGGGAATGATTATACCTGTTGTCTTGAGCATTTATGCCGACCGCTCATTTAGCTATATTATCAAAACGCCGCCGGTCGCAGTTTTGATAAAAAAATACGCAAAAATTGAAAGCGGTTCTGCCGTCCCCAATCGCGATAAAGTCGCTAAACTCACCAAAGAACAAGTTACCGAAATCGCCAAGCAAAAGATGCCCGACCTTAACGCCGGCTCGCTAGAAGCGGCTATAAATATGGTCAAAGGCACCGCGCGAAGCATGGGCGTTACGGTGGAAGATTAAGGAGGGCAGGCAGATGAAAAGAAGCAGAAGATATCTAGAAACCGCTAAGCTCATAGACAAAACCAAAGCTTATGACATCCAAGAAGGCTTTGAGACCGCAATCCAAAGCGCTAGCGCCAAGTTTGACGAGTCCATAGAATTGCATGTGAAGTTGGGAGTTGACCCCAAGCATGCCGACCAACAAGTTCGCGGAATAACAACGCTTCCTAACGGCACGGGCCGAAAGGTCAAAGTATTGGTCATCGCCAAGGGCGACAAAGCCACGGAAGCCGAAAAGGCGGGCGCCGATTATGTAGGCGCCGAAGAAATGATCGCAAAAATCCAAGGCGGTTGGCTTGATTTTGATGTGTGCATAGCCACGCCCGATATGATGGGACAAATGGGTCGCGTTGCCAAGATTTTGGGACCTAAGGGTTTGATGCCAAACCCCAAGTCAGGAACGGTAACCCAAGATATTGAAAGGGTGGTAAAAGACACCAAGCTTGGACGCGTAGTTGAATATCGCATAGACAAAACGGCTATTATACATTGCATAATAGGCAAGAAATCTTTTGGCACGCAAAAGCTTATAGAAAACTTTAACACGGTTATGGACGCTATTATTAGGGCAAAACCCGCTGCGGCCAAAGGAACATATATCAAAAGCGTCTATATAGCGCCCACTATGGGACCCGCTGTAAAGCTAAATTATAGACCTTAAAAATAAAATAATAAACAGCTACAATGTCTTAAGACAGCAAGCGAATAGCTTTTTTGGCTATTCTTAAATCTGTTTAGGAGCTTGCCGAGGGCGATTTAGCTTTTAGTTTTTTGAGTAATTAGACCTCAATTAACAGCTCTTTCGCTATTGGCAAAAGAGCTGTTTTTAATTGATAAAAAAGGAGGTACCAAGTGTCAAAGGCTTTAGAGACAAAAAAGACCAAGGTTGCCAAGATAAAAGAACTGATAACCAAAGCCAAATCAATTGTGCTTGTGGATTACAAAGGTCTTACCGTCGCCCAAGACACTGAAATGCGCAAAGAGTTCAGGGATGCCGGCATTACCTATAAGGTTCTTAAAAACAGCCTTACATTGCGCGCGTTTGAAGAACTGGGCATCAAAGGTCTTGAGAATGTGTTTGAAGGGCCTACCGCGGTGGCGTTCTCTGAAACCGACGAGGTGTCAGCCGCCAGAATTGTTCGCCAAAACATAGAAAAGTTCAAGAAGATGGAAATCAAAGGCGGATATATGGACGGCAGGATTTTGACGGTAGAAGAAGTTAAGGCGTTGTCCCATATCCCTTCAAGAGAACAGCTTATTGCAAACTTGCTGGGCATTTTGACAGCGCCCATGAGAAAACTGGCTATTGTGCTTGACCAGGCTGCAAAGCAAAGAGCATAAAAAAATAAAAAAATATTTTAAGGAGAAAAAATTATGGCAGATTTGAATAAAATTGTAGATTTGGTTAAAGAATTGACTGTTGTTGAATTAAACGAGCTTGTAAAGATGTTGGAAGAAGAATTTGGCGTATCGGCCGCGGCTTTTGCCGCCGCTCCCGCAGCGGGCGCGGCCGCAGCGGCTCCCGCTGAAGAAGAAAAGACCGAATTTAATGTGGAATTGAAAGAGGTCGGACCTAATAAGATCGCTGTTATCAAGGTTGTGCGCGAAGTCACAGGCTTGGGCCTTGCAGAAGCCAAAGGTTTGGTTGACAAAGCGCCCAGCATAATCAAAGAAGATGTCGCCAAAGACGCGGCCGAAGAAATAGTTAAGAAGTTTAAAGAAGCGGGCGCGATTGCCGAGTTAAAGTAAAAACCGAACAAGTTAAAAAAAACCGACAAGCTTTAAAAAACTTGTCGGTTTTTTTTAATATCAAATTAAACCTTAATTTCAAGCTTTAAGTTAAACTTTAACTCAATATCGTATAAAAAATCTTTTATCGTTCTGCCGCTTGACATATATTTGTTATATTTTTTGGTGTGAAACTTATAAAAATACGGGACTATATTAAAAACATCGGCTTCTTTTTCGGCGGCAGCATAGTATGCGTCCTTTACCCGCTTTTGTATATGTTCCTTGGTCTTGTCAATTAACATTTGGGACAGCTTAATTGTATCGTTTTTGCCGACTATTAATGGAATTTGGTCTCTCATCACTTCCACCAATTCCATTCTAGCGCTTATGTTAAAATTTATTTGGGGTTTGTCGTCAAAGCGGCTTTTGATTTTATTGCTTTTGCTAAAAACATGCACAGTTACCTTGCTATCCCCAAAATAATATCCACCCAAGCCCTCAAGCATAAAATGATAAGACTGAGCTTTAGGATTAATCCAGTTGGTGCCCTCCGTTTGCTCTTTGTTAAGTTCTAAAACTAGCTTTCCTTTGACAAATACCGCGGTTTTTGCGTCCGTTTTTAGTTGCGGCGCTTGACCTTGTTTTGCGCCTTGCCCGGAACTTTGGGAGCCATTCGCTTGGGTATAAATACTGTTTTGCTTATCTGCGCCAAAGCTTTGGTTGCTTTCTTCTTGACCGCCGCCGCTCCCTTCTCCGCCGCTTCCGCCGCCTTGACTGGATTGTTCTTGTTTGGTTTCCTCAATGCCGATGAGAATGCAATGGGCGGTGTTTGTAAGCCCATACACGCCTTTTGCGAAACTGCGAAGCTGTATGGCGGCTCTGTCAAATTCTCTTTCGCTTATGTTTGAAAAATCCGCCCAATCAATTTTGGAAATTTTCTCCATTTCGTTAAGGCCTTTTAAGGTTTCTAGAGCGCTTTTTTCGCCGACCGCGACTATCGTATTCCAGCTCATAACATTTTTCCGCAAAAAATAATCAAGAGTTTCCATAATGTTGTCTTTTGCCAAATCCTCGCCAAAAACCAATAACGAACAGGTTTCTTCTGTTGCCAATCGTCCCGTTTTTGTAACCAAAGCATCCATTATGGCGCCGATTGTCGGGCCTTTTTCGGATATTATTTCTTTGGGCGCCGGTTTATCTTTTGACGGCGTGTAAATTTGGGCGCTTACCTCATACCCTTCTTCTGCTTTATCCACGCCTATGGCGGTAATTAAGATGCGCAAACCAATCGTGCTTTCGGCGCTGATTTGTTCTTGCACAAATAAAGCCGCCAAAATTAGCCCAAAAATTACCATTCGTTGTTTAAGGATCTTAAATGATAATTTGATATTTTTCATTTTTTTTATTCCTTAGCGGGTTTTGTGTATAATTGGTTGTTTATCTGCCGCTTTTTTTCTTTTTTGGTGGCTATATAAGCCATAATAGGCGCCGAAACAGGCAGAACAAAAAGCAAAGGAATGATCACAAAATATTTATATTCGCTCGTAATCATTCTTTGGAAAAGCAAGGTATTTTTATCAATAAAACTATATATTGCCCATATTGCAATAATCACTATAATAGATAAAATATATTTTTGGACGACAGTGTCTTTTAGGCCCAAAGTTTGCTTAAGAAAATAATATAATGCCCAAGTGTTGATAATTATTCGCATAAGAATCGCTATCATCCACATAACCGAGAAGATAAGATCAAATCTAGCTAAGCTTTGGGAGCCCAATAAAAATAAGGCGATATCCCTTAATGCGTGGCCTTCTTTTTGGAATACGGCAACGTCTTCGTAAAAGCCGTAATAAGCCATCGCAAACATGATAGAAAATACTGATGCTACAACGGTAGGTATAGTCAAGACTAGGCCAATACCTTTTTCCACTTTCACTTGGCCAAGTATGCATAAAATACAAAAATAATCGCCCGCAAAGAACATATATTCTTTAAAACCGTTTAAAGGTATTTTCATGCCCGATTCCAATATTGGCAAGATATTGCTAAAATCAGAAGAAATAGCCACTACCACCATAGTTCCTATAATCGCAAAAGCTACGCCCGTGCCTATCAATTCAAAAATTCGGGCTATGCTTCTTAACCCCCTATATGCGCAAAACACTGAAACGATTATAATAGGCAACGCCAAAGGTTTCCAAGAAGATGGATACAAAACGTCGGTCGAGTATAGATTATAATCTATCAACATTACCGAAACCCTAATCAGCAAATATAGCGTCAAAAACCCTAAGATTATCTTGGCGGCGACTTTGCCCAAAGATTTTTCTATGATTTGATACAGGGTAAGCTCGGGATTGATTTTTATCACTATGTAATACATTATTAGATGAAAAATGTCCAAGGCGACAAATAACGCTATGGCAACCCAAAGGTCTCTGCAAGTAATCCTTACAATGCGGCTGGGTATAAAGACAACTTTATAAACCAAGGATGCGAAAAATAATATATATACTAATTGATGCATAGTCACATCTTTAGTTATCTTCCTCATTAAGTTTTATTCTCCTTTTGTTTATATTGGGGAAAGAAAACGGGCGCAATGTGTCATACTTAATGTCTGTTTTTATAAGCGCGTCGCCCAAGTCTTGGTAGACTTTGGGGGCGTATGGCGCCAAATAAGGCGCGCCATAACTGTCCAAAGACGCCATATAAGCCAATATGACGAACTCAAGCAAAACAATTCCCAAAAGGCCGCCCATTCCGCCGGCTAGTGTAAATAAAAGTCTTAATATCTTAAAAATACCCACTTGATTGGGAATCATATACAAAGATATCGCGCTTATTGAGACAAACATTACGGTGGGCGAACTTAAAAGTCCGGCTTTGACGGCGGTATCGCCTAATACAAGCGCGCCCACAATGCTCATCGCCATGCCCACATACCGCGGCGTTCTTAAACTCGCTTCGTGGATTATCTCAAACAAGAGTATGACAAACAGCATTTCATACATCGGCGAAAAAGGCACGCCTTGGCTGGAATTGAGGGTTGTTACCAAATAGTCTATGGGCATCGCCATATAATGAAACATTCTAAGCGCCACATAAATCGCTGGCAGCTGCGTTCCCAGCAAAATTCCCAAAAGCCTCATAAATCTCAAAAAAGTAGAACGCGTGCTTTTTGTGTAATAGTCGCCGCTTTCCTGTATTTCCTCAAAAAAGATAAAAGGAACAGTCAACACCATAGGCGAGCCGTTGACGATTATTGCCACCCTGCCTTCCAAAATCTTGGATACGATTATATCGGGCTTTTCGGCGACGCCTACCGTTCCAAACATTGAATTGGGCTTTTCGCTGATAAACTGCGCTATGTAATTTGAGTCTATTATTCCGTCAATGTCTATAAGCTTGAGCCTGTGGCTTACTTTTTGCACGATATATTCATCGGCGATGCCTTTTATGTAACAAAGCGCGACTTCGGTATTGGAATATCTGCCGATAGAATGCTTTTCATAGACAA
>JAAZDJ010000011.1 GCA_012512255.1 Clostridiales bacterium
CTCTTGCGAAAACCCAAACGTCAACAAAGGCAAGAAAATATTTTTTAAAACCTTATACTATCTATTCATAGTTTTGGGCATATTTTTGGTTTTAATGACGGCGTATTTGCCTTTGCCAGAAAACGCGACTTGGTATCAAGTGTTAATTGACGTTTTATTTTGGTTATTGATACCGACTTCTTTATTTTTGAGCGCGTTTTTTATAAAAAAAATTCTTAACAATATTAATCCCGTATTTGATTATGTTTTAAACGGCAGGGAATTTTATATCTTAAGAATTTACGACAATGCCAAAAGAAAACAATTTTTGCACATTAATGTATCTCAAATGTCAGCAATCGGCAAAATATCATTAGACAGCTATGCTAGATATGCCGCCGACCCAAACATCAAAAAATTATACGCTTTGACAAATCCGCAAAACGAGGATAATATTTATTATATGTTTTTTAATGACGGGACAAAAAAAGCGCTATTGCATTTTGAGCCCAATCAAGAATGTCTTATGAATATCCGCCGCACAATAGGAAGAGATATTGTTTCTAGAACTTAAAAAAAGCTAAAAAAGAGTAATGAAAAAATGATATATCTAGACAACGCAGCCACCACAAAAATGTACGAGCAATTAGTTGATGTTTATAAAGAATACGGATGCGATAAGTTTTTTAATCCTTCTTCTTTATATAAAAAATCCTTAGAAATAGCGTTAGATATCCGCAAAGCCAAAGCCGAATTATTAAAATTTTTTGGCAGCGGCGCGGACGAAATTATATTTACGGGCAGCGCAACGGAATCCAATAATTTGGCGATAAGAGGCGCTATCAAAAAAAATTCCAAATTGGTCATTTCCGCGGGCGAGCATCCTTCCGTATATAATACGGCAATGGCGTTAAAAAACAGCGGCGTTGAATGCGAAATTATTCCTCTACAAAAAAATGGCCTTATTGACGAGCAAAAATTATATGATTATGTATCCAATAATAAAGATGTTGGCTTGGTTTCTGTTATTCATGTAAGCAATGAAACGGGCGCTATCAATAATATAAAAGAACTTGCCCGTAATATAAAAAAAATAAATCCTTCTGTTTTGTTTCACAGCGACGGCGTGCAGGCTTTTGCCAAAATTGATGTTAAAGATTTGGGAGTGGATTTGTATAGTTTTTCGGCGCACAAAATAAAAGGCCCTAAGGGGATAGGCGCGTTATATATTAAAAAAGGCGTTCGCCTAAACCCTATAATCACGGGCGGAGGGCAAGAAAACAATTTGCGGGGCGGCACTGAAAATGTAGCTAGTATAATCGCTTTTTCTAAAGTCGCCAAGTTATTTAGCCAAGATTATGACTATAATAAAATGTTAACATATAAGACGATATTTTTGGATATTTTAAAGGCAAAAGTCAATGATATTATCGTTACAATAGGAGATAATTATAATACTGTGCCGCACATAATATCTTTAATTGTACCCGGCATAAAGGGCGAAACTTTGCTTCACATATTGGAAAGCAAGGATATTTTAATAGGGCTTGGTTCGGCGTGTTCGTCCAACGCCAAGACAAACCGCGTATTAAATTCTTTAGGATACTCATCAAAAATGACCCAAAGTTCAATAAGAATAAGTTTTTCGCCCGACAACACCTTGGAACAAATAAAAACAGCCGCGCAAATTTTGGCGTCTGTAATATTGGAGTTTAGAAAATAAGGACAGATTATGAAAAAGGCAATTATTATTAGATACGGCGAAATTCACCTAAAAGGCGACAACAGAAGCTATTTTGAAAGGCTTTTAGCGGATAATATAAAATACGCGCTAAAAAATTATAAATTTGAACTCAACATTATAAGAGGGCGTTATATTATAACAGATTTTGACGAGGAAGATGAGATAATTATTAAACTGTCCAAAGTGTTTGGCATACATTCTTATAGTTTGGGTTATATGGTTTCAACGAATTTGCAGACCATTAAAGAAACGGCGCTTAATACGATTAAAGATTGCCGCACCTTTAAGGTCAGCGCCAATAGAGCGGACAAAACATTTCCCAAAAATTCTCAGAAAATTAGCGCCGAAGTAGGCGCGTTTATACTAAAAAACAAACCCGAATTAAAAGTTGATTTGCATAATCCCGATATTACGGTCTATTTGGATCTGAGGGAGGATGGCAATACTTATATATATTCATCCAGCATATTAGGTCCTGGCGGCTTGCCGGTCGAATGCAGCGGCAAAGGCATGCTTATGCTATCGGGCGGCATAGACAGCCCCGTGGCGGGATTTATGATGGCGAAAAGAGGCCTGAAACTTAGCGGCGCGCATTTTTTTAGTTTTCCTTACACAAGCGAATTTGCTAAAGACAAAGTAATTCAATTATCCAAGATTTTGTCTGATTATAATAACGGCTTTGATTTATACATTGTGCCGTTTACCAAAATTCAGGAAAAAATCAATAGCCTTAATACTTCTTATACCGTCATATTAATGCGAAGATATATGATGCGCATTGCCAATATTCTGGCGCAAAAATTTGATTGCAGAGCGATTATTACGGGAGAGAGTTTGGGGCAAGTGGCCAGCCAAACATTAGAAAGTTTGACTGTTACCAATCAAATTTCATCTCTTCCCGTTTTTAGACCGTTAATAGGCATGGATAAAGCAGAAATAATAGAAATAAGCCAAAAGATAGGAGCCTATGATATCTCAATTTTGCCTTATGACGATTGCTGCACTATTTTTATACCCAAGCATCCTGTGACAAAGCCAAGCCTAAAATCCATAGAAAAATTGGAAAAAATATTAGAACTTGACGGCTTGGTAGAAGAAGCGGTCAATGATGCGGAATTGATAAAAATCTAATAATTGTTTGCTTTTTGTCTTTGGGTTCTTTTACTTTTTATCAATTCAATCATTCGTTCTATAAAGGATTTTTTCTTAGTATTTAAGCTATCGCTTTTTGAATTAATTTCCCATTTGATATTAACCGCCCGCGGCGGCAAGTTGTTAACAGAAAAAATCTCGCGCTTTTTATATCTCGGAGCGGACAGAGCGTTTGCCAAAACCAAATTTTGATTTTTGTTGTATTCAACCAAATCAATATCGGCATAAACTATAGTCTTAGGCCTTAAAAAATCGGGAGGAGGGTTATCTTTATATAA
This sequence comes from Clostridiales bacterium, assembly GCA_012512255.1. Lineage (NCBI taxonomy): Bacteria > Bacillati > Bacillota > Clostridia > Eubacteriales > Clostridiales bacterium. The sequence continues at coordinate 3,154 of JAAZDJ010000011.1, forward strand.
TAAGTTATTTATTTTTTTTGTAATCATAGTGGGATATGTTCCACCAGTCACATTTCTGGACAAGGCGCCTTTTTCGTCATTGGAAAGATTGCCAAGCCAAATCCCTATAGAGTGCCTTGTAGTATAAGAAATGCAATAAGCGTCGTTATTTAGCGAGGACTTCATATAACTATTAGTTCCGGTTTTTACCGCTATTTGATAAGGACAATCCCTAAGCCGCTTAGCCGTGCCTTTTTTAGCCGCGGTCTGTAGCATATCGGTAATTAAATACGCCGTATCTTCGCTAATAACTTTTTGGGGATTTGGTTTTGATTGATAAATAATTTTCCCGTCTTTTGTTGTAATTTTTTTTATTAAAGAACATTTTTCAGACAATCCGTTATTGGCAAAAATAGTATAAGCTTGAGTTAAATCATATAATGAAATACCTTTATGTAATCCGCCCAAAGCCAAGCTCAAACCGCAGTCTTGTTCGTCCAAATTGATATTTAATTTCTTTAAAAACTCTATTGAAGTATCTATGCCTATTTTTCTTAATGTTTTAACGGCAGCGATATTATTGGAAGCGCTTATCGCTTCCCTTACGCTTATCCAACCCGCGTGTTTTCCGTTGTAGTTTTTAGGGCTATATCCATTATAATTGACGGGCTCGTCCAATATAAGCGATGCGGGAGTAATCAAATTATTTTCAATAGCGGGCGCATATACTGCCAAAGGCTTAATTGTAGACGCTGGCTGCCTCTTGGCCAAAATATTATTATCGCTGGATTCTATCAAACCGACAACGCTTCGGTAGCTGTTGTCAATTACAACGCCCGCATATTCGGGCAATACGCCGCGCTTATTTTTGGTTTCAGGCAAAAAATTATCAAAAGACTTTTTTAAAATATCTTGAATATCTTGGTCATAATATGTGTAAATAACGCAGTCCGCAAGGTCTTTTTCCGTTCCGTTAATGAATTGACATGCCTGCCTAACGGCGTGTTGAGTATATATGTTTTGGTATTTACTATGTTTTTCGGGATTAATTTTTATTGGCGTATTTATCGCGTCATGGTATTGAGCGCTGGTTATAAACCTACTTTTGAGCATGGCTTTTAACACTTTTTTTTGCCTGTTTATAAGATTGTCCCAATTAGTATAAGGATTATATTTGGCGGGGGAATTTATTATCGCCGCCAGCGCCGCGGCTTGCGCTATGTTAAGATCTTTGGCGGGCACAGAAAAATAAGCTTTGGAAGCGGATTCTATGCCATATAATCCATTGCCAAAATAAATAATATTAAGATATTTTTCCAAAATTTGTTCTTTGGTATAATTCTTTTCTAGCTGTTTGGCAATATGTATTTCCTTTAACTTTCTTTTTATGGTTCGCTCATTGGAAAGATGCGTGTTTTTTATAAGTTGCTGGCTTATAGTGGACGCGCCTTCTTTAAATGATAATGTTTTTAAGTCTTTTAACAGCGCGCCTATTATCCTGATGTAATCAACGCCTTTATGCTTATAAAACCTTTTATCCTCAATCGCCACAAACGCTTTTGGTACATAATCGGGAAGTTCGCCGATTTTTACGGCGTTGCCGTATTGCCCGTTATATTCTAGCGGCGTCAAATCATTGCCCAACACTTGTATTGACTTGCCCAAACTGTCTATTGATTTTTTGTCCAAATCAATATAATCTATACTAAGAACATAAACTAAGCCACTGAAAAAACTAATTAATATTATAACGCTTAAAATGGATAAGGCTATCTTAAAACCTTTTTTTAGTTTCATAAACTTAGTATTAATTTTCTTAGAAAATTTATTATCTTTTGACGATAAAAGAATTAACTTGTCTAATTAGGCTGTTTAAGATATAATTAAAAAATAATTTGACCAAATTTTGTTAAAAAGGAATAATTGATGTTTTACCATATAATCACTTACGGTTGCCAGATGAATGTGCACGAATCAGAAAAACTGGCGGGTATCTTGGAAAATTTAGGCTATACTCATACTTCGGAAAAAGAAAACGCCGATATTATTATTTTTAACACTTGCTGCATTAGGGATACCGCTGAAAGAAGGGCATTGAACAATATCGCCGCGTTAAAAAAGCTAAAAAATAAAAATCCCGATATGATCATTGGCGTATGCGGCTGCATGCCTCAACAAGATTCGGCAAAGCAATATATAGAGGCCAAAATGCCGCATGTGGATATTGTTTTCGGAACGCATAATATTCACAACTTAGCGCGATTGTTAGAAAATTGCCTAAAAGAAAAAAAACGGATAGTTGAGATTTGGGGAGAAAGTTATGAACTACAACCTGCCAATACTCCCATAACAAGAACGAGCGGCGTTAACGCGTGGGTGAATATTACCTACGGATGCAATAATTTTTGCACTTATTGCGTTGTGCCATACGTTAGGGGTAGAGAAAGAAGCCGTCCTATGCCCGAAATAATTGGCGAAGTAAAAAAGCTTATTAACGAGGGCAAATATTCGGAAATTACGCTGCTTGGACAAAATGTCAACTCTTACGGAAACGACTTATATGACGGCAGTTCTTTTGCAAAACTGTTAAGCGAAGTCACCCAATTAGACGGAGACTTTAGACTTAAATTTTTGACCTCTCATCCAAAAGACTTTAAAGACGAGGTTATTGATATCATAGCCCAATACGACAAAATATCAAAATCTATTCATTTGCCCGTTCAAAGCGGTAGCAACGCGATATTAAAAGCAATGAATAGAAAATATACGCGCGAGTATTATTTGGACAGGATTGATTATTTAAGAAAAAAAATACCAAATGTAGGAATATCAAGCGATGTTATCGTAGGGTTTCCGGGCGAAACCGAGCAAGATTTTGAAGATACTTTGGATTTGGTCAAACAAGTAAGATATAATAACCTTTATATGTTTATGTATTCGCCGCGAAAAAACACGCCCGCGGCAAATATGCCCAATCAAATCGCGCAATCGGTAAAAAAAGAAAGGATAAAAAAACTCATAGAACTTCAAAGGGAAATAATGCGCGAGATTGCCAAAGATTGCGTAGGCAAAAGATACAAAGCCTTAATTGAAGAATATAAAGACGGCGTTTTGTCGGCGATAACAGATTGCGGCAAATTAGTTTTTATTGAAAACGATAACCAAAGCCTAGTGGGTAAATTTTGCCAAGTGTTAATAACTCGCGCAAAAAGCGGACGGTTAGTAGGGGAGCTGGTCTAAATGTCATTATCGCCCATGATGAAACAATATATGGCCATTAAAGAACAATATAAAGATTGCCTATTGTTTTTTCGTTTAGGCGATTTTTATGAGTTATTTTTTGACGACGCCGTCTTGGCAAGCCGCGAACTTGAATTAACCCTGACAGGAAGAGATTGCGGGCTAAAAGAGCGAGCGCCTATGTGCGGCGTTCCGTTTCATTCTGTTGAATCCTACATCGCCAAGCTGATAGAAAAAGGTTATAAAGTCGCCATTTGCGAGCAGACCACTTTGCCCGAAGAAAGCAAGGGAATCGTAGAGCGTGAAGTTGTTAGGGTAATTACGCCGGGCACCGTAATTGACGCTAATATGCTGGACGAGGGCCGAAACAATTACATCGCTTGCGTGTATCTTAACAATACCCCTACAGAATACGAATTGGGCTTAAGTTGGGCTGATATCAGCACGGGGGAATTTAATTATTTGGAAATAAAACAAGACCCTTTAAATCAGTTAAACGAAGCTTTAATAAGAATAAACCCTTCCGAAATTATATGCAACGAAGAAATGCTTGCCCAAAGTTATAGTCTTAATGCTGTCAAATTTAACCAAATATCCAAATTTACTGCGTATTACGAATGGGCTTTTGATTACGACAACGCTTTAAAAAAACTTTATCAAAACGACCAAACTTTGATAGACAAATCAAAAAAGCTAGCGGTGATAGCCTCGGGCGCTTTAATTGAATATCTTATTGACACCCAAAAAAGACAAATTACATACCTAAACGGGTTCAACGATTATAAGGAAAATAAATTTTTAATTTTAGACAACGCCGAAAGACGCAACCTTGAATTATTTGAAACAATCATGGACCGAAAAAAACGAGGCTCTTTATTGGGCGTTATTGACCAAACCAAGACCAGCATGGGCGCGCGAATGCTAAGGCGCTGGCTTGAACATCCGTCAATAAATAGTCATATCATTAATTTGAGGCTTGACGGCGTTGAGGAATTAGTCAACTATCCTATATTAAGAGAAACCTTAACGAAAGCTCTATCAAAAATAAACGATATAGAACGCCTAAGCAGTAAAATAGCTTATGGAAGCATCAATCCAAGGGAATGTATCGCGATAAGCAATTCGTTAAAAAATGTTGAAAATATCTTTAAGACCATTTCGCAGGCAAAATCTAAAATTTTATACGATTTATATCAAGATTATAGTGGCGTAGAAGATATTATATGCTTGATTGATAATGCCCTTGACGATAATCCGCCCGCGGTCTTAAAAGACGGAGGTTTTATCAAAAGGGGATACAACAAGGACTTAGACGAGTTAAGGGATGTCGGCGCGCACGGTAAACAATTAATCGCCGCGCTAGAAGCCAAAGAAAAAGAAGAAACGGGCATAAAAAATCTTAAAATCAGTTTTAATAAAGTTTTTGGTTTTTATATTGAGGTCACAAAATCCCAACTTGACCAAGTTCCATATCGTTATCAACGCAAACAGACTTTGGTAGGCGGGGAACGGTTTATCACGCCCGAATTAAAAGAACTAGAATCCAAAATTTTGGGAAGCGAAGAAAAGGCAATAAAACTGGAACAAAAATTATACAGCTTGTTAATTGACGACTTAAAAGCGTATGTCGGCAAAATCAAGAAGATATCCCAAGACATCGCTTTGATTGACTGCTTAGTTTCTTTCGCCGCTGTTTCTTGTCAAAACAATTATGTAAAACCTATAATTAATGACCAAATCAATTACTTTAAAATCATAGAAGGCAGGCATCCTGTAGTAGAAAAATTTATCAAAGACGGCGAATTTGTGCCTAATGACGCCTATTTGGACTATAAGGATAATAGAATATTGATAATCACGGGGCCAAATATGGCGGGTAAGAGCACATATATGAGACAGGTTGCCTTAATCGCCATATTGGCGCATATGGGTTGTTTCGTGCCCGCAAAAGAAGCGTATATCCCCATTTTGGACAGAATTTTTACAAGGATAGGCGCAAGCGACGAGCTTGCTTACGGGCATAGCACTTTTATGGTTGAGATGACCGAGATGTCGCATATTTTGAAAAACGCTACGCCTAAAAGTTTGCTGATTTTGGATGAGGTTGGCAGAGGCACATCCACATTTGACGGCCTTAGTATCGCGTGGGCCGTAATGGAATATATTTCATCCCAATTAAAAGCCATGACGCTATTTGCCACCCATTATCACGAATTGACCGAACTGGAAGGCATTTTTGAAGGCGTGAAAAATTATAGGGTGCTGGTCAAAGAAATAAACAAAACGATTATCTTTTTGCATAAAATAGCGCGCGGCGGCGCCAATAAAAGCTTTGGCATTGAAGTGGCTTCTTTGGCGGGCTTGCCAAGCAGCGTAATTCAAAAGGCAAGAAAAATACTTAAAATTTTAGAAGAAAACGATATAAACTATAACGAACGCGTCAACGCTTTGACGGGCAGGCAGCTTTCAATGTTTGACCAAAAGAACTTTTCTAGATACGAACAAATCAAAAATATCATAAGCGATCTTGATATAAACACAATAACCCCCCTTCAAGCCTTGGAAATTTTATCGGATTTAAAAGAAAAGGTTCATAAATTATGAGCAAAATTAATATCCTGGACAGCGATATTTACAACTTAATAGCGGCAGGCGAGGTGGTTGAAAGACCTTCTTCGGTAGTTAAAGAATTAGTTGAAAACAGCATTGACGCAGGCGCCGATAATATAACAGTTGAAATAAAAGAAGGCGGAATCAAATATATTAAAGTTTCGGATAACGGCGTTGGAATAGCAAAAGACGATTTAAAAAAAGCGCTTATGTCTCACGCTACCAGCAAAATCTCATCCATAGACGACTTATTGGCAATAAGCACTTTAGGTTTTAGGGGAGAGGCTTTGGCCAGTATCGCCGCTGTCAGCAAGGTAAAGATATTGTCAAGAACGGCAGGCAATGATTTGGGTGCCCAAATCATAAGTTATGGCGGGGAGTTTTACGAGATAACAGAGCAGGGTTCGCCTTTGGGTACTTTTATTACCGTTGAGGATTTGTTTTATAATGTTCCGGCTAGGGCGAAATTTTTAGGCAAGCCCGCTACAGAAGAAAATCATATCACTAATTATATATCTAGGTTAATATTGGCCAATCCAAATATCGCGTTAAAATATATCGTGGATGACAAAATTGTTTATCAATTCGCGGGAAAAGGCGTTGAATCGGCCATATACACAATCTATGGCCATGAAGCGTTGGACAATTGTTTGGTTATCGCAGAGAATAAACAAAACTTAAAAATAAAAGGATATTTAGGCGCGCCTAATTACACAAAACCCAATCGGACTTATCAAACAGTTATTATCAATGGTCGCTATGTCAATAACGAAACGGTGTCGCTGGCTGTTTATAACGCCTATAAAGACAGCTTAATGAAAAGACAGTATCCTTTTTATGTCTTATATTTGACTATTCCTTATGACAAGATAGATGGAAATGTGCATCCCAACAAATTAGATGTAAGATTTTGGGATAAAGGATATGTTTATAGAACTATTTTTTCCGCCGTGCAACAAGCTTTGAATAAATATAGATTTATAAAAGAAATTAACTTAAATGACGATAGTTTGGTTCAAAGATGCCAGCCAATTATTAATGAAAACCAAGACACAGACCAAAATATTGAATATGAAAATAAAATTGACCAATCTTTTGATAGCTTGTCAGAGCCGATTAATATATTGAAAGACGATGGCGGCAGAATGGCTAGGATATTGGCAAAACTTGCCGATATGGAAAGGGAGCGCCAAGAAATCCAGCAAAAAAATAAAGAACAATTATCTTTCAAACAAGCCGATGAAAACATAAGCATGTTTTCGTCCCAACAAAAACCTATTATTTTGGGCGTATTATTTAACACTTATGTTTTGATAGAATTTGAAAATAATTTATATATTATTGATCAGCATGCGGCTCATGAGCGGTTGCTGTTTGACCAATTTTTAAAAAGCGTAAATGAAAAAACTAACGATGTCCAAGATTTATTGATACCGTATGTTTTTAATGTCAACCATTTGGAACATAATAAAATAATGCAGTTTATAGACGAATTAAACCGGCTTGGGTTTGAAATAACCGAATTTGGGAACTTAACCTTTAAAATTTCGTCAGTTCCATTTTTGCTGTCTGACATTAATCTAAAAGATTTTATAGCCGAAATTTTAAGCGATGATTTTTATAAAAACATCAGCGCCCAGTCCATATTAAAAGATAAAATTGCGAGCGCCGCATGCAAAGCGGCAATCAAGTCAGGGGATAATATTAAAGAAGACGAAATAATATCTTTAATAAATCAAATTAACCAAAGTCAAATCCAATTATTATGTCCGCACGGACGGCCTATAATAACAAAAATCTCCAAAAAAGAAATTGAAAAATGGTTCAAAAGGATAGTTTGATAGTTATCGGCGGGCCTACGGCGGTAGGAAAAAGCGCCTTAGGATTGGAATTGGCCAAAAAATATAACGGAGAAATCGTGTCCGCAGATTCTATGCAAATTTATCGCGGCATGGACATAGGAACGGCTAAGCCAACCCTTGAGGAAAGGAAAGCCGTTAGGCATCATATGATAGATATTTTGGATGTTAACGACGAGTATTCCGCCGAACAATATAAGGATGACGCCGATATAGCAATTAGAGATATTATAAAAAGAAATAAACTGCCCATTGTTGTGGGCGGGACAGGGTTTTATATAAAGGCGCTATTGTTTGAGCATAATTTTGGTTACGCGCCTAAGAATCAAGAAATTAGAGACAAATATAAAAACATCTTAATTCAATACGGCAAAGAATATTTGCATAATTTGCTTAAACAAAAGGATTTTGAATCCGCTCAAAGAATTCATCCTAATGATACCAAAAAGGTTATCAGAGCATTAGAAATTTACGAAATCAGCGGTCAAAAAAAATCCGCGCTCGCCCAAAAAAAACAGGAAAAAAGATATGACTTTAAGATGTTTATTATATACTGCGACAGGGAAAAGTTATATGAACGCATAAATAAAAGAATGGAAGAAATGATAAAAAACGGCCTAATTGACGAAGTCAGAGCATTGATTAAAAATGGCGCGAATATTAACAGTCAAGCGATGCAGGGCATTGGTTACAAAGAAACCGTGGCATATTTATATAACCAAATAACCAAAGACCAATTGATAGAACTTATAAAAAAGCGCACAAGAAACTACGCCAAACGTCAAATAACATATTTTAAGGGCATAAAAGAAGCAAAATGGATAGATATTTATAATACTCCATCAGACATAGTATTATGAACTTATGCAAAAAAGGATAAAATAATGAATTTAGAGCAATTCATAGAGCAATCCGAACAAAAATGCGCCAAATATTTCAAAGAAATTGATAACATATCATTAAAAAATCAGAAAAAAGTGCTTGACGCCTTTAGAGAATGCAAAATTGGTTTGCAGCATTTTAGCGGCTCAACGGGATACGGATACGGCGATACAGGGCGAGAAAAGCTAAACGAGTTATACGCGCGCGTCTTCAAAGCGCCCAAAGCCTTAGTTTCGCCCCACATCTTAAGCGGCACCCACGCGTTATCTTTGTGCTTATACGGTATATTGCGTCCAGGCGATTTGATGATAAGTATCACAGGCAAGTTATATGATACTTTGGAAGAAATTGTTTTTAAATCGGGTAACGGTTCGTTAAAAGATTTTGGGATAAATTACAGCCAAATTGAATTAATCAATGGCGAATTTGACTTTATTAAAATAAAAGAATTTTTAAGCCATAATAATGTGAAACTAATTTTTATCCAAAGGTCTAGAGGTTATGAATGGGCAAAAGCTAGGTCAATTCCGCAGATAAAAACAGCGTGCGAATTTGTCAAAAAAATAAGTCCAAATTCGGTCATTATGGTTGACAACTGTTACGGCGAATTTGTTGATATTTGCGAACCTTATGAAGCAGGCGCGGACATTATTGCGGGCTCATTAATAAAAAATCCCGGAGGCGGAATCGCGCCAACGGGCGGTTATATATGCGGTAGGGAAGATTTGGTTGATTTGGTCGCCGGCAGGTTTACAACGCCCAATATCAAAGACGAAATCGGCTCATACGCAGAAGGTTATAGATTATTCTATCAAGGGTTATTTTTGGCGCCCCATGTCGTTGGACAAGTTTTAAAGGGCTCTTTATTGATAAGGCAAGTATTTTCTGATTTGGGTTTTAAGGTTTTGCCTTTGCCCGAAGAGCAAAACAACGATATTATTACCTCAATTGAATTTGACGACGCCGACAAGTTAATAGAATTCCATAGGGCAATACAAAGTTGTTCGCCCGTTGATAGTTATGTCACATTATATCCTTGGGACATGCCCGGTTATAATGAGCAAGTTATTATGGCGGCAGGCGCTTTTGTTCAAGGTTCGTCAATAGAATTAAGCAGCGATTCGCCTATAAAAAAGCCTTATATTGCCTATATTCAAGGCGGACTTACATACGAACATATCAAAATAGCGCTTATGATGTGTTTGGACAGGTTAAAATTGATTTAACTTTATAAGGCTAAAAATTACAGACGCGTAAATCTTGAAAAGGAAAAATATAAGCATTAAGACAGAAAAACATAAGTATTAAGACATAAAAGTATTAGTCTTTACTTATATTTTCTAATAAGACCCACAACCAAACCCAAAACTTCGGCTTCTTCAACTATAATAGGGTCATATTTTTCGTTTTCGGGCTCAAGCCTTATAAATCTGCTATCCATATAAAATCTTTTTACCGTGGCTTCGCCGTCAATCAAAACCGCGACTATTTCTCCGTTATTGGCGATAGATTGTTTTCTTACCACTATTATATCGCCGTCCAAAATTCCCGCGTTAATCATACTGTCGCCTTTTACAGTCAGCATAAATAATTCGCCGCTGGCAAACATGTCAAGAGGCAGGGGAAACACTTCTTCAATATTTTCTATCGCCGTAATAGGCGCGCCCGCCGTAATCTTGCCCACTAAGGGAACATCAACCATTTCTTTTTTGGGAAAATCAGAGTATTCGTTTAATATTTCAATAGCTCTTTTGTGATTATCAACCTTTTTTATGTAGCCGTAAGCTTGCAATCTATTTAGCGCATAATGAGCCGTCGCGGTTGAAGTGATCTTTAAAGCTTTGCAAATTTCACGCACAGTAGGAGGATAACCGTATCTAGTAATGTATTTTTTTAGATACTCTAATACCTTTTCATCTTTGGGATCCAAGGGCCTTCTATTATCCATTTTTTACACTCCTTACATGAGTTCTTATCATTAATTATAGCACAAAAATTCAATAATGCAAAACATTCGTTTTGTTAATTATCATCCCTTAAAACAACTCTGCGTACAGCGTTTTTTCTTATATCCGTATCTATAGCCGCGTAATGTTTTTTTGTAGTGTTAACATCGCTATGTCCCAAAATATCCGCCACAACATAAATATCGCCCGTAGCCCTATATAACTCCGTGCCAAAAGTGCTTCTAAGTTTATGGGGCGTAATTTTTTTTAACGGACTTACAATGCGCGCGTATTTTGTAACCAAATTTTGAACGGCTCTTACCGAGATCCGTTTGTTTTGAATGGATAAAAACAAGGCGCGCTCTTGTTCAGGAACGTCAGGCAAATTCAAACGCTGATTAAGATATTTTTTTAAAGCGTCGGCCACTTCGTCGGAAAAATATAATATTGTGGAATGGCCGCCCTTTCTAACTACTGTAAAAGCGTTGGAATCAAAATCAATATCTTCTATATTAAGTCCTACAAGCTCGCTTATTCTTATACCCGTTCCCAAAAACAAAGATAATATCGCCACATCTCTGTATTTGGTTTTTGAATGGAAATGCTTTTGATGAGCGCTTAACTCTTCGCCGGATTCGCTTTGGTCCAAAATTTTTGCGACCTCATTGGGTTCTAGTCTTATTATTTCTTTTTCGCGGATTTTAGGGAAAGCTACTTTAGCCGCGATATTGGATTGCAATTTGTCTTTATTAAAAAAATATTTAAATAAGGCTTTGACGCTAGCTAAGCGCCTTGAGCGGGAATAGTCTTTATTGGTGCGAATCTTGCCTTGCGCGTCCCTATAATAAGACAAATGCGCCAAATATTTTTCCAAATCAGTTTGGGTTATTTTACTCAAATCGTCCAGCTTGATATCTTTGATAGCTTTATTGAATATACTTTGAGACAAAAACTCAAAAAAGATTTTGAGGTCTTACGCGTAATTTAATCGGGTCAAAACAGAAGTTCTGGGTTCGATCCCTAAAAAAAACTCAGCGCAAAAATCGGGCAATTGAGTTTCTATTTTTTTTAGCTTTTGAACATTTTTGAAATTTCTTTCAATATAATAATTTTTACCCATAAAGTAATTATATAATTTTTTTTAATAAATGTATAGTCTCATTAAAAATTCTCTTTTATTTTTTTGCTTTTTAAAATAAAAGCAAATACCAAGCAATTTTTTTTCTTTAATTTACTAGATAAATATAAAAATGGACCTCAAAAAACATATTTTTGATGCAAACATCAAGGCATAGAATTTTTGCAATATATTTTTGGAAAAAAGCAATTTTAATTTTATCATATATGCTTTAAAATGAAAATAATTATGCTTACTTAATGATTTATTATTTGGGAGGTAGAGGCGGTAGATGAGGCAAATAAAAAGAATAATATATTTTTTAAATTCACATTCAAAACTGTTTAAAGCTATTCTAGCCTTTGTTATCGGGATATCGTTTGTAGGTAGTATGGTTTTAGCGGTATTTATCGGCGGAGAGCTTAAATCTTTAGCAGGCACAGATGATGTCGTTAAAGGACTTTTAAGAATTATTGAGTCCAAATATGAAACATCATATATTGTTGGCGATAAATTTATATTTGATAAGGAAAAGAGCAAAATAATGTTGCTTGCCAAAGATCCTCTAATTGAAAATATTGTCAATATAGATGACTTGCCTGGTTCTGAGTATGGTTTTAGCATAAACGGCGAGGGTAAGATTTTTGATGAGGCTTCTTCTATTACAATTACAGAAGATGTTCACTCAATAGCCGTCGTCAGTAAAAAATATCCTTGCATTAAAGCAATTATAGAAATTACGGTTGCTAAGGCTCCCAAACAAGAGAGCCTAGTAACACAATTGCTATGCGAGGCTGAAAATGCAAAGCTCTATCAAGATAATATTCTATTAACAAATGAGGATAAGGCAACTAAACCGGATACAGAAAAGCCTTTTAATTCATCAAAAGGGCTAATAACAGACGGGGAGCTTTGCAGCGGCGGAGCTGTCTTAAGGAATTTCCAAAGCAGAAATATGAAGGTAGAGTTTGAATTTATCAGCCTAGAAACAACGCAAATTAATCTGCTAATTATGTGTTGTAAGCGTCCAACTTCTCAGGTATTTGGAGAAAATTATCTAGTTACAGTGAACGGGAAAACTGTGCCTGAGATTGATAGTCAGGTTGTGCCAGCAGGATCAGGATATTTTGAACAATATTCTCTAGAAGCAGTCACGATAAACGTTGTAAGAGGTATAAACAGAATTGTCTTTGAAAGCGGCGCTGTGGTAGGTAAATCTAATCCTGTTAACCTTGACGCTATTAACTAATTGCTGACAACGCAATCTTAAGCGGATTGGATGTTGTAGAGCAAGCGAAATAAGGAGGATAGCATATTAACTATGTCTAATAATAGATTTGTTGCGGTCGCAAAGACTATTGGAAACGAAATTAAAGAATGTGTCACAACAAAATGGATAGGTTTTTATGTCACTTTGGCGGCGTTTGCGCTTTCAATAGCGCACACCTTTGCCTATTCGGCTATTTCCCGGACTATATATAATGGTCAAGTTATTGTTTTTTCTGTTTTGGGGATAGTTGCGTTTATATTGTTTTCATTATACAGGCGCACGTCTTTGTTAGCGCCTATTGCTTTAATGATTAGCAGCTTTTTAAGCTTAACTGCGTTTATTAAAGCAGAAGGTATAATAGACTATCTTTCTACGGTATTTTTTGACGGTTTTTCAATGGGAAAGTTATTTTCCCTGCCTTTTCCGGTATGGTTTAGCATGGTTTCTTTTGTTCTTTGCTTTATTATTGCTTCAGTCGCTATGTATATTCCACAAAACCGTAAAATAAAAGAAACAGTGGAAAAAAATTCCGCTTCAACGACTACAGGGGAGGATAAGTAAAATGAAAAATAAGGCTATTAAATTATCCCTAAAGATATTATTCCATATAAGTTTTGTTGTTTTTGTATTAGCCCAAACAATGGGGCCTATTTTGCTTGCAAACGCATCGGTTATAAACAGCGCTTTAGGCATTCAAACCCAGATAGGAAGCGGATATGATGGCTCGATGTATTTTGACACTAAGTTCAAAAATATGAACGAGGTTAATCAAGCAAGCCTTGAAATCATAGAAGAGACTATGAAAGAAGGAGCAGTGTTGCTGAAAAATAGTAATTCTGCTCTACCGCTTAAGCAAGGCGATAAAGTTACCCTATATGGCGCGGCGTCCTATTATTCTGTTCATACTGGGCAAGGCTCAAGTAGTAAAGGCGGAGCGTTAAACAACAGGGTCACTTTTTATCAAGGCTTAACTAACGCGGGCTTGGATGTAAATTCGGAACTTAACGAATGGTATAAAAACCAAGGAGCGTCATCTCTTGGCGGGGGCAACTTTATCGGCAATAGCGGTCAAGAAACCCAATTTGTTGTTAAAGATATAAATTGGAATTCTCTACCCAGCGCCAAAACAACTCTCGCTGATGCGGCGATAATGGTGCTTGCGCGCACGGCTGGAGAAGCAATTGATCTATATATGGATACGACAATGGATGATGGTCAAACGCGCGTAATTGTTAGTAGAGATAACAATAATAATCCAAGCGGCAGCGTAGGCGATAGTCTTGCGCTTACGGAAAATGAAAAAAGCGTTTTATTTAATTTAAAGTCGCTTAAAGACCAAGGAGTGATTAGCAAAATCATAGTTATTATGAATAGCGCTAGTCCTTTGCAAAGTAATTTTCTTACCGATGATGCATACGATATTGATGCTTGCCTTTGGGTAGGTACAATTGGTACTAATGGCGCGAATGCCATAGGCAAGCTATTGACTGGCGAATATAATCCTTCCGGTCGCACAGCCGATACTTTTTGGGCTGAAAGCAAATATAACCCTGTATATTATAATTTCGGGAGTATCGCATATAAAAATTCAAGCATTCTCAAAAATTATTTTGCCACTCGCGGCGTATATAACAACTTGTATTATGTAGCATACCAAGAAGGCATATATAACGGATACAAATATACCGAGACGCGTTATGAGGATGTATTGACAGGCAGGCCTAACACGGGCGAATTTGACTACGCGCAAGTGGTTACATATCCGTTTGGGTATGGACTTAGTTATTCGGATTTTTCTTATTCAAATATGCAGGTTGTGGAAAATGACGATGACACCTACACGGTTACGGTTGATGTTACCAATAACTCCGACATACCTGGAAAAGAAACCGTTCAAGTTTATGTTCAAAAACCTTACACCGAAAAAGATATACAAAACAAAGTGGAAAAGGCAGCTGTAGAATTAATAGGATTTGACAAAGTTTTTGTGCCTGCTAATTCTACGGTAACCGCTACTATAACAGTTCAAGAAAAATATTTTGCTTCGTACGATGCTAACGTAGAAAAAACCTTCGTAATTGGTTCCACTAACAGCAATGACAAGTATCTGCTTACCGCAGCGCGCGACGCGCATGACGCCATAAATAATATCCTTAAATACAAAGCTGCCAATGGAGTATCCGTAGATATGTCTAAGATGGTTGTCCATGACGGCAGAGGAGATGGCGACGCTAGTTTGGTTTGGGCTAAATATATCGCGTATGATAACAAAAAATATTCCACTAATGAGATTATTGAAAAAGCGAATGAAAACTTTACTCCTCAATATGAAGGCCAAAAAGCTAATTACGGCGTAGATAAAATAACCAATCAGTTTGACGATGTAGACTTCCAAAAAGCAGGTATTTTCTCTGCTGATGAGGCTAGCCAGCCTTACATGACAAGAAGTAATTGGGAAGGAACTTATGGCAAGCGTATAATATTAACAGCAAATGAAGCGCTTAAAAAAGCGCAAGAAACCCCTAGCGTTGAACCTGATAATATAGAATACCCCAAATATGACCAAATTGGCTTTTATGAGGGAAGTGCGGAATTTGACGAGATTAAATTAATTTACCTTCGCGGCAAGGATTATAATGACCCCTTATGGGATACTTTATTGGATCGCATGAGCTGGGAAGAAACATGTTATTTGCTTCAAGTAGCTTTGCGTCATACTCGCGGCGTTGGTTCAATTGAAGCGCCTAGCTCATCGCAACAAAATGGAGCCCTAGCTCCAATACATCCGCGTACTAGTAGCGAATTGCCTAGCCAAAGCGGCTTTAGAGGATTTGCCGAGCTATTGGATCCCGATAACGTTAATCAACTGCCGCCCGTATTTGTTTGCAACGGCATTGTTGCAGCCACTTATAACATAGAGCTGATTGAACGCTTGGGAGAACAAGCGGGCGAGGAAGCCGCTTGGGCAGGCTATAACGGCATATATGGATTAGGCGTTAATATACATCGCGGCGCATATTGCGGTAGAACCTTTGAATATTACTCTGAAGACGGCTTTTTGACAGGCGTGGCCGCTGGTTACGAAGCCGTAGGCATGCATAAGATGGGAGTTTTTGTGCTCGCTAAGCATGCTATACTTAACGACCAAGAAACACACCGTGCTGGACTTAATGTATGGGCTAATGAGCAATCTATACGAGAAATATATTTAAGAGCTATACAAGTTGCCCTAGAAATTGACCAAAAATATACGCCTAATTCCGTGCTTGGAGTTATGACAGGAATGAACCGCGCAGGCGCAAAATGGGTGGGAGCTCAAGGCTTTATTAATACGGTTTTGCGCGCTGAATATGGTATGACAAGCTATGCCATTTCGGACTACAACTCTTCAAGACCGTATATGAGTCCAATTCAAGGCGTATTATACGGTTGCGATTTGCCCGATGGCAACCCTGCCGGCAATAGGGGCGGATATGATTATGATGGCAATGATATTCGCTTTACATCCTATGCAGAAGGTTATGGGAAGTTAGCTTGGCATATGCGTAACGCGGCTAAGAACGTACTATATACCGTTGTTAATAGCAACGCTATGAATGGTATAGCGGGCGACACGAAGTTTGTGACAATTACGCCTGCTTGGGAGATAGCTGTGCCGATCATTATTAGAGTATCAATGACATTATTCATATGGTGCGCTTCTGGATTTGGCTTGTATTTTATTTACGGGCTTGTAAAAGATATTATTTTAGCTAAAAAAGACCGTAAAGAAAAGATATCTTAGCGTATTAATGCCGCAATCAAAAGCGCAAAAGATAGAAGGAGAGTCAAAATGAAAAGAACAAAAATATTCTATGTGTTAAGCGTATTAATTTTTTTTGTAATCGCCATTAGCGTCGGTTGCGCCGATAAAAACAAAAAAGTTCATACGCACACATTATTTGATATACCCGCCAAAGCCGCTACTTGTATAAGCGAAGGTAATATTGCCCACCAGCAATGTCTATATGCAAAGCAATATTACTTAACGGCAAGGTAGTAAGCGAAGATACGGTAAAACTGGAAATTGATCCAAACAATCATGAGAATTTACATGATATAGCTGGCGTGTCCGCCACTTGTGCCAAAAATGGGCTCATAGCCCATCAAAAATGCGAGGATTGCGGGATTCTTATCATTGACGGCGAAGAGGTAAGCGAAGAAGAAGTTGTAATTGAAGCTTTTGGAGAACATGATTTTAACGATAATCCGTTAGAATGTTCTAGATGCGATGCATACAAAACTCTATATAATGGCGAGTATTATGTAGTTGATGATTCTAATAAATTTGATTTTGTAACTACATCAGCAGGAATTCTCAATAAATCTTCCGACAAGTATCAGTTCTTTGAGTCAATAATGGAAGAAAGAATGACCTTTGCTACTCAAAAAGGCGATATCGACAGCACTACAGTAACTAACAATGGCTCAGAATGGGTGATTAATCTTAAAGGTTCTGGAGTCAGGAGCTCCTTTACCCGCTTTGCTGTAGGCGACGAGAATGGCGCGTATGTCGGCAGATTCCTATTGATATTTGATGTAACATGCGCTGAGAATAATATTGAAATTGGTCGATTAGGCGCAAAG
>JAAZDJ010000012.1 GCA_012512255.1 Clostridiales bacterium
GTGGATATAGGTTTAGTCGTAATATGCGGCGGCTGGGGCGCTTGGGCGATTATCAGCTCTAACAAAAAAGTAAAACAAGATCGCATCTAAACCGTCGTTTTCTTAAATGAAATAGCGTAGGCTTACCCTCTAATCTCTAACTCTTTGTATATGGTAATTATGAATTAGCGTGGAAGAGTTGCAATGTATGTAGCAAGGATTGTCTTTAGTTGATTGCAAGGAAGTAATTATTTCATTCTTATTTTCTTGGACTTGAGTGATAAAAGCATCTTCCAATCCTAGTATTTGGCGATATAATCTTTTTGATAGAGCATTGGTTTTTTCTTTAACTCAATTATATTGAGTTAAAGCCTAATGTTCTATCTTTTTTTACCTTGACCACCACATATAATAGATTCGAAATTTATAACCTAATAAAATCATCAAATTGACTAAGATTCCCTTAAGAAAATTTAAGGGAATCTTTTTTATTAAGAAAATGCTACTTAAAGCTGAATTATAGTAATTTTTTATATCATATCATCTATTAAGTATATTTTGCAAAAAACTATAAGATTGTATATAATATAAACTAATTACAGATATAAAATTTTATTTCTATACAAAAAAAGGGAAAGGAAATGAGAATCAAGATTGCAATCGTTGAAGACGATAAGCAAAGCGCGAAAATTTTGGCAAGCTATATCAATCGCTATTCTAAAGAAAATAATGTGGAAATTGATGTAATGCACTATAATGATGGGGGCCAAATTGTTTATGAATACAAACCCATATATGATATTATTTTTCTTGATATAGAGATGCGCCTATTAGACGGCGTGACGACCGCAAAACATATTCGCAGGTTAGACAAAGATGTTATTTTGATTTTTATAACTAATATGCCTCAATACGCCCTAAAAGGTTATGAAGTAGGCGCGTTAAATTATTTATTAAAACCGATAACATATTTCGCTTTTTCGCAAGAATTAAAAAGAGCAATAGAAAAAGTTCAAAGCAAAGAAAACAGCTATTTGATATTTTCCACAAAAGACGAAATAATACGGTTGCATATATCTGAAATCGCTTTTATTGAAAGCATGAAACACAAATTGATAATTCATGCCCGACAAAAGCAATATGTGATAACGGGCACGATGAAAGAAATGGAAAATAAATTGGAAAGATTTAATTTTTTTAGATGCAACAACTGTTATCTTGTAAATCTTGCCCGAGTGACCGGCGTTAAGGATAATTTAGCCATAATAGACGATTATGAATTGTTGATAAGCCGTCCTAGAAAAAAGGCGTTTATGGAAGCCTTAACCAAGTTTTTTGGAGATATGATATTATGAACGGCGAAGTAATACGGCATATACCGCGGTTTCATACCGCTTTGGCGGAATGGGCTGCCTGTTTTATTCTTATATTGTTTTTAAAGAAGCGTTTTAAAGGCTGGAAATTTGTTTTAATCGTCATATTAAGCCTAATTATCCAAAGCCTTTGGCAATATACGGCAGGCAAGCTGCCTTTGGCGTATTGGATTCCTGGAATGATGTTTGCCGTTTTTTTGATGTGGGCGTTTATATTTGTTGCCTGCGATGTTACGGCTTTGTCGGCGTTGTATTGGTGTATTCACGCCTTTATTATAGCGGAGTTTGCGGCCTCGTTTGAATGGCAAATTACTTTTTATATAACCTCAAATTTAGCATTAAAGCACTTAGTTCAACAGCTCATAGAGTATGCATTGTTATTTGTAATTTATAGCGTGGTTTTTGTTTTAAATTACTTTCTTGAGTCTAGATACATGAAAAACAAAACCATTTTAGAAATACGGGTAAGGGACTTAGCGACAGTATTTGGCATAGCCTTATCCGTTTTTGTAATAAGCAACTTAAGCTTTGTTACCCAACACACTCCTTTTAGCGGCAGGTATGCTGTAGAAATATTTTATATACGAACGCTGGTGGATTTAATAGGATTGGTTCTGTCGTACTCCCAGCGCGAACAAAAATTGTGGATGCACGCCAAAACCGAGATTAACGCGTTGCAAAATGTGTTAAACAGGCATTATGAACAATACCGCCATTCAAAAGAAACCATAGAGTTGATTAATCGCACCTATCATGACCTAAAACATCAAATAGCCGTGATTCGCGCTGAAAAAAATCCCCAAAAAAAAGCCGAATATTTGGACGCTTTGGAAAGCGGAATAAAGTATTACGAGGCACAAAACAAAACAGGCAACGCCGTTTTGGATGTTATTTTGACTTCCAAGTACATGGCTTGTATTGATAACAAGATTCACTTTTCATGCGTCGTTGACGGAAAACTTCTTGATTTTATGGATGTTTTAGATATTTGTTCAATATTTGGCAACGCTTTGGAAAACGCCATAGAAGGCGCAAAAAATATAAAAGACGAAGAACGAAGACTTATCAAGCTAGCCGTATACGCCCGAAACAATCTGTTAATCATTAATTTTGGCAACTATTATGAATCAAAATTAAAATTTGAGAACGGTCATTTGATAACTACCAAAAAAGACCATACGCTTCACGGCTATGGAATTAAAAGCATAAAGATGGCGGCGGCCAAATACGGCGGAACGGTCAATATTGACACCAAAGATAATTGGTTTAATCTTAGCATATTGATTCCCTTACAAAACAGCAATAAAAACGAGGTTAATAAAAATGAAGAAGTATGATTATTTGATAGTCGGCGCGGGACTTTTTGGAGCGGTGTTCGCCCATGAGGCCGCAAAACAAGGCAAGAGGTGTCTTGTTATTGACAAGAGAGACCATATAGGCGGCAATGTCTATACCAAAGAGATCGAAGGCATCAATGTCCATGTTTACGGCGCGCATATATTCCATACCAATGACAAAGACATTTGGGAATATGTTAATTCTTTTGCCGAATTCAACCGCTTTACTAACAGCCCAATAGCCCGATATAAAGACGAGTTATATAACCTACCGTTTAATATGAACACATTTTACGCGATGTGGGGCGTCAAGACGCCGCAAGAAGCTAAAGAGATTATCGCCCGTCAAGTTCAAGAAGCCAAAATAACACAACCAAAAAATTTAGAAGAGCAAGCCATATCTTTGGTAGGAACGGATATATATTTTAAGCTAATAAAAGGCTATACCGAAAAACAATGGGGTAAAGACGCGCGCGATTTGCCGCCTTTTATTATAAAACGCCTGCCTGTAAGGTTTACTTTTGACAACAACTATTTTTCAGACCGCTATCAAGGCATTCCCATAGGCGGATATACCAATATAATCCAAAAAATGCTGGAAGACTCCGAAGTTCTTCTTAATTGCGATTATTTTGACCAAAAGCCGTATTACGACAGCTTAGCTGATAAAATACTTTATACAGGCAGCATTGATAGGTTTTTTGATTATTGTTACGGGGAATTGGAATATCGTTCGCTTAGGTTTGAGACCGAGATTCTGGATATTGATAATTATCAGGGCAACGCCGTTATTAATTACACCGAAAGAGAAATACCATATACGCGCATTATAGAGCACAAACATTTTGAGTTTGGAACGCAGCCCAAAACGGTAATTACGCGCGAATATCCCGCCGCGTGGTCCAAAGGTCAAGAAGCTTATTATCCTGTCAATGACGAAAAAAACAACGCGTTGTATGAAAAATACAATCAGCTTGCCCAAAGCCAAGACAAAGTCATTTTTGGCGGCCGTCTGGGCCTTTATAAATACCTAGATATGCATAATGTCATAAAAATTGCGTTGGAATATGCCCAAAAAGAGCTATTTTCCTAACATTATATATATTAAAATATTAAAAAATAAAAAAACTTAAATTGCAACTACAAGTGCAACGGTTTGTATA
>JAAZDJ010000013.1 GCA_012512255.1 Clostridiales bacterium
ATGCAAGAGCGATAATCAGTATCAAAAAAATCGCCACTACTTCTAGCGCCTTTCCAACGCTTTCGCCCATTCCAACGCCCAAAACATCCAAAAGATGAAAATTGGGGATAATGCTATCTTCTGAAAAATTATCTGTAATTATATAATAATTAGCCCTTGGATTTTTTAATTTAAAATAAACATCCTTTTCTTGAAAGCCTTCCATGGCGTCAAGAGTCAACGCCGTATAGGATGAATAATAAATAAATTCCAAAGCATCCACGACTTCGCAAACGCCTACAATCAAGCAGGTTTTGCGCTCTTCATCACCATTATCCTCATTATCTAAACCCAAAGAACTTAGGATTTGGACCAATCCGCCGCCGATTGGGTCTTGGTCTTTTGGCTTTTTAGTAAGATTTAATGTAATATCGCCGCCGACCTTAAACTTATAATCATTTTTTAAATGAACAGGGATTAATATTTCATTTTCTTTTTGAGGAAGCCGTCCCTCTATCAATTGGACAGGCATCATTTCAAAAAAGCTCGGGGATACCGCCGTCAATTGTATGGATGTTTTTTCTTGGTCAACAGGATCGGCGATATTAGAAATTCCTTGGTCGCTTGCCGTGCAGTATTTTGCGACCTTATTGGTATTAAGAACATCATTAATTTGCGTATCGGATGCTTCGCTTACATAAAAATGCCAGTCGCCATGCTGGTTGACCTCGGCGGCGGTCAATGACGATATCACGCTGGTAACCAAGACCGAGATCGCGCTCATTAGCAAAACCGCCAAAAAAATACCTACCGAAGTAGTCAATGTTCTTAATTTGTTTTTGATTAACGAGCGTAACGCCAGTAACGGGCAAATATTCAATTTGCGGTATCCTCTACTATTTTTCCATCTGAAAGCCTGATAATCCTATGCGCCCTGCTTGCGATTTTGGGGTCGTGCGTAACCAGCAATATAGTCTGGGTTAATTCTTTGTTCATCTTTTCCAAAAGCGCTATGATATCGTCGCTGTTTTTTGTGTCCAAATTGCCCGTAGGCTCGTCGGCTAAAACTATAGCGGGCTCAAAAAACAGCGCTCTGCCTATGGCGGCGCGCTGCTGCTGCCCGCCCGAGAGCTGATTGGGAAGATGGGATTTGCGGTCGGTCAAACCCAGCATATCAAGAAGTTTTGCCATCCATTGCTTATCTACTTTTTTCTTGTCAAGCAAAACGGGCAAAGATATATTTTCTTCTACCGTCAAAATCGGAATCAAATTATAAAATTGATAGACAAAACCTATTTGCCTTCGTCTAAATTTGGCTACTTCGTCGCCTTTTAGGGAAAAAATATTAATGCCGTTTAAAAAAACGCTGCCTTCGTTGGGCGCATCCAGCCCCGCTATAAGATGCAAAAGGGTTGATTTGCCTGAACCAGAGGGGCCCATTATGGCCAAAAACTCGCCTTTTTTAACAGAAAAAGAAACATGGTCAAGCGCCACGACTTTGGCGTCTTGGGCGCCATAAATTTTTGTTAAATTTTTTACTTTTAAGATTTCCATTGGTTTATTATTTTTTATAGTTTTTATCGTATTTTGATTGATACCGTTTTTTGTCCCAGCTTGGCAGGGCTTTTGATAGAAACTCCTAAAAGCCCGATTATCAATACGAACAGAAAAAGAGCTTTTATTTTTCTCATTATCCCCCCCTCCGATATTATTATAGTATAGATACAATTATAGTTAATAAAAATGATTTGTCAATATATTTCACAAAATTGACTTTAATATTTTTTTCTATAAAATTATATAAATTTTTATTTTTTTGCTTGAAAATGATGAAAAAAAAGAAAAATACGCCTAAAAATATGAATTATTAAAAAGCGTTTATTAAATCATCTTTAATTAAGATAGTATGAATCAATATAAAAACCAATTAAGTTTTTAAATATAGGCTTAAAATGACCCAATTTTTGACTTAAATTGCTATATTTGGTAAAATAAATCTAATAAATAGAGAGAGGAAAACGATGAAAGAAAAATTAGAATGCCCAATTTGCGGCGAGCCAACAAGAGTGTATATGGGCAACGCAAGAAAGGACAGGCTTTGCGGAAAGCATGCCGATTTGTTAAAATCGGGCGATATTTACATAAAAGACGAGAATTTGTTTGCGGATTCAAAAACCAATATAATCTTAAATAAAGATTATAAATATACCGAATTGCCCGCAGAGGGTTTTAATAATTGCGTTATATGCAATGAAAAAACCGAAGGATACGCTTTTTGTAAAGATTGTTTCAAAAAATCCACAAAAGAAGAATTGCTAAATACCTTAAATACTAAAAAAGCATCGCTAGCAGAGCAAAAAAGCAGTCAAGACGATTTAGCAAGCGAAGAAAACGCGGTTGTAATAATTAATGAAAAAAATAAATCCAGGTGCATAACTTGCGGCAAAGGCACGGACGGGCTACTTTTTTGTCCATCATGCTACTACAAATTCAAGGACAAACAATTGCTGTTTAAAATAACCAATTGTTCTCATGTGGAGTTGTTAGACGAAGATTATGAGGGCAGATATACTTGCAAGGACGGGCATGTGGTAAAAAGCAAGTCCGAAAGGGATATTGACAATTATCTATTTGAACATAATATACCGCATGGGTATGAAAAAGAATTGCCGTATGGCTCGGGCGAAAAAGAAGTTTTGCATCCTGATTTTTTTCTTCCTAATTATTTAGGTCAAGGCAAGCATGTTTATATTGAGCATTGGGGCTACAACGAAAATAATATTCAATATATAAAGACAAAAAAATTTAAAATGCCAATTTATAAAAAGTTAGGAATAACTCTTATTTGCACATACGAAAAATCAGACTCGGGCAAAATTGATAGCGCGCTGGACAGGAAATTAAACAAAAACTTTATAAAAGAAAACGAGATTAACTTTGAAGAATAAAAAATCGCGCTAAAACCCAAAAAACAAAAAAACGCCGCCAACGGGTTTTATATTTTTGGCGGCGATTTTTTATAGACAATTAATGGATTTTCGCTAAGGTCAATCATGCCTTTGGTTTTCTTATAAACCTTATCTATAAATCGTGGGCTTAGTTTTACGACAAACAAAGCGTCTTTTATCTTTTTGATAACGGCGTATTTAAGGGAAACCGATATCGCCGTTCTAAAGCGCTTAGCTTTGTCAAGGTAAACGCCTATCCTGACTTTGTCGTCTTTTATGAAACTGCCGTCTTCGTGCTGCCAACACTCAATAGGCGGGTCTATATCTTGCCAAGCGTCTTTGGGTTTTTTTCGCATATTAAGTCTTTCTATAAGTTGTTTTTCTATATTTAACACATCGGGGAATATTAGTCCATTTTTGCCCTGCTTTGTCAAAGCCCTGTGAAGATTTAAAACAAATTTTGACGTTGGCGCAAGTTTTTTCTCAAAAAGAGTTTCAACCCGCACGGGCTCGCCGTTGACGCAATATATTCTGTCAATATATTCTTCCGTCGCGGGACAAATGTTTTGCAATAAAAAGGCGCGCTCTTGCCCAAAAATATTGCCAAACATTATCGTGTCGCATCTGCCGTATCTTTTTAAGGCTTTATTGTAAATTGTCCGATATTTATCAATTTGCGAAGACACGGGCGCCAGCCACATTATATCTGACTTTTCGTAAAACACGAAAAAGAACGGTCGGCTTATCCTGCCGTCGGGATGCGTTTTTTCGCGCAAAAGGTTTTTATCGGGAAAATCTTCGTAGTATTTAGCTTTTAAAAAAACGAATTTGCCTTTATATTTTTTAAAAGACATGCAATTTCCCCCTCCCAAAAAAATTTGGACCCTCATTAGAGCCCAAAATTATAAATCTAGTAACAATATAAGCCTGGCCATTTATTAGACGCGTGCCAGGGAGCGACAAATATTTCGAGCTCAGCAATTTGTTAGACGCATACTGAGAAGCGACAAAGATTTAGTGCATATATTATATCATCTTTTACAAAAAAATTCAACAGGCATATTTAAAGCGCGTTTAGGCTTTTTTTGTGTTATTGCGGTTGCTTGCATATCTTATTTTATGTTTATCTTGCGTATCTTGTTATCATATTGCCAAGATTCCTATATAAATCTGTTTCATAAGATTTTTTGGTTTATTGGGATTTGCGGGCTATGGCATTTTATATTATATAGCATAAGATTATGTTATAATTAGATATATATGCTTTTGATTAACATACTAAATTAAGGATATGGCAATGGATAAAGATAATAAGCAAAACAATATAATATGCGGGCATTGCGGGCATCAAAGACAGGATATGGGCTCGGGTGCTTCCTGCATTGCCATAGTCCCTATATTCAATCATCTAGAAAGCGAACAAATGCAAGAAATCATGAAAGCTATCCGTTCGGCGTCTTATAAAAAGGGCGAGTTGATCTATCTTGCGGGAGATACGGACGACTCGCTATATATTGTCCGAAAGGGCAAAATAAGGATTTATCGGCTGTCAGACTCGGGCAAAGAGCAATTGGTAAGAATCCTAAACCCCGGCGACTTTACGGGCGAGTTGGCTTTGTTTAGAGAATCCTACCACGAAGCCTATGCCGAGGCAATGAGCGACAGCGAGGTGTGCATAATCAAAAGGAATGATTTGCGGGCGTTTTTGTTAAAATACCCCACGATAGCGTTAAAGATTTTGGAAGAATTTTCCAAAAGATTGGATATGTCCGAGCAACAAACAACGCGGGTCGCCACCGAAAAAGCGGAAACAAGGCTTGCCCAATATATCGCCGAGCTAAAAAAAGGCGATTCTATGGATGTGGAGCTTTCCATGAGCCAAAAAGACTTGGCGTCATATTTGGGAACAACTCCCGAAACCATAAGCAGAAAACTTGCCGACCTGGAAAACAACGGCTATATAAAACTAAAATCAAGCCGAAAGATAAAAATTTTGGACTTGGACGGATTATTATCGGTATAACCTGATTTACGGCAGTCTATTGCCCATATAATTTGAATTTATTAGACGATTTATTATATAAGCTGTATTTATGACAGCTTTTTTATCTTTTTAGGCTGCTTAATAACTCCATAAAACGCCTAATCATTTATAAAAATATCTTTAAGTTTCATTTTTTTAAAAAATTATAAAAACCTAACAAAATTTTTTTAAAAACTTGACGCAGATCAATTTAATTTTTGGGCATTTTTGATACAATAGGACCGCGCAATAAGGATGAGGAGAAAAAACCTATGCCAAAACATAATTTTATTCAAACAAAACAAAAATATTTAAAAACATTGGCCCAATATGTGCCCATTGTGGCGCGCGTCCACGGCGGCGCGCATCCTGAATTTTACAAGGTCCAAAAAATATTTGATAACCTTGCCCAAAAGATAAAAGACGCGGGCGCGAAAAAGCCCGATTTGACAGAGGAGTTTGCCCTCTTGCGCAAGATTACTAATAATTACGCCGCCCCTTGCGATGTTTGCGAAAGCTACGAGGCCGTGTATAACATGCTGGCGGAATTAGATAAAGCATATCATGCGTAAAAAGCTTATCGCCCAAAAAATTTAGGGCAAAAGCATATTTACTCATAGGAAGCAAAGAAAATGAGAATCCAAAAATTTATCTTAGACAGAAAAAAATATATAGCCGTAATCGGCGCGATCTTGATAGCGGCGGCCTTTACCGCCAAGCTAGGCTTCAAAAAGCCGCTGATCGCCGATTGGATGCTGATAACCGCGTCTTTGTTTGGAGTGTTACCCATAATAATCCAGGCGTATCAGGCGTTAAAAGTCAAAGTCGTCAGCATTGATGTTTTGGTTACCATAGCGGTTATAGGCGCTTTTTTCATTAAAAACTACGAGGAATCGGCTATCGTTACATTCCTGTTTTTATTCGGGGCGTATTTGGAACAAAGGACGCTTAACAAAACACGCTCGGCAATCAAAGAACTAACCAAAATGGCGCCCGAGTTCGCCCTAAAACAGACTAAAGACGGCGAATTTGAGGAAGTGGAAATAGACGAAGTTGATATCGGGGATGTGTTGCTGGTCAAAACGGGCGCAAAAATTCCGGTTGACGGAACGGTTTTGTCGGGCGAGGGATATGTCAACGAAGCGAGCATTACGGGCGAGGCAGTCCCCGTAGGCAAAAAACAAAACTCAAAAGTATATGCCGGGACTATATTAGAAAACGGCGCTTTGCAAATTGTCGCTGACCGCGTAGGCGAGGACACGACTTTTGGCAAGATTATTGAGCTTGTGGAAGAGGCGCAAGATTCCAAATCCAAAGCCGAGCGGTTTATTAACAAGTTTTCCAAATACTATACGCCAGCCGTTTTGGCAATAGCCTTTTTGGTATGGCTGATTTCAAGGAATATTGAGCTTGCCATTACCATATTGGTATTGGGCTGTCCAGGCGCGCTTGTTATCGGCGTGCCGGTCTCCAATGTGGCGGGCATAGGCAACGGCGCGCGGCATGGCGTTTTGCTCAAAGGCAGCGAAGTCATAAGCGACTTTAGCCGTGTTGACACAATAGCATTTGACAAAACAGGCACTCTTACCATAGGCAATCCCAAGGTCGCCGATAAAGAATTTTATACGGAGAATATAGACGAGGCGCTAAGTTATCTTGCGAGCGTGGAAAAGCAATCCGACCACCCTTTAGCCAAAGCCATTGTGGAGTATCTAGGCGATATAAAGACATATCCCGTAGAAAAAACTAATGTGATAAAAGGCGGCGGGCTCGTCGCCCAAGTCAACGGGCATAGGGTCGCAGTGGGCAATTTAGCCTTAATGGAGCGGGAAAATGTGATTTTAGGCGAAAAAGCCCGCGCAGATATCGCAAGGTTTGAAAAAGACGGAAACTCGTTAGCGCTTACGGCTATTGACGGGGAGCTAAAGGTTTTGATGGGCATCCGCGACCAAATAAGGCCGGGCGTTGGGGAAGTTCTAAAACGCCTAAAAAAACTTGGCGTAAAAAATCTGGCGCTTTTGTCGGGCGACAATCAAAAAACGGTTGATTTGGTAGCCAAAGAACTAGGGCTTAACGAGGCGCGCGGCAATATGCTGCCCGAGGACAAATCGGCGTATATCAAAAAGTTGCAAGAACAAGGCCAGATCGTCGCCTTTGTGGGAGACGGGGTAAACGACAGCCCTTCGCTTGCCCTGGCGCAAATAGGCATCGCCATGGGCGGCGGCACGGATGTGGCTATTGAGACATCGGATATAGTCTTGATGAACTCCGATATTGCCAAATTGCCCCACGCCCTAGGCTTAACCAAGGCGACAGCTAACAACATGCGCCAAAACATTATTATAGCCGTAGGCGTTGTTTTGATATTGTTTGGAAGTTTGTTCTTCCCGTGGATGAATATGTCCATAGGAATGCTGGCGCACGAGGCGAGCATACTTGCTGTGATCCTAAACGGCATGCGACTGCTTCGCTATAAATTAAAAAAGCGGTAGGCGTGGTTTTGATATTGTTTGGAAGTTTGTTTTTTTCCGTGGATGAATATGTCCATAGGAACGCTGGCGCATGAGGCGAGCATACTTGCTATGATCCTAAGCGGCATGCGACTATATATTGAGAAAAAAAGATTTATTATAAAGAAAAAACACAAATAGCATAACAAAATTTGAGATTTATAAAGAAAAGGCGGATTAGCATAAAGGAGTAAGCGCAAATTAAATAAAGAAAAAAGCGCAGATTAGTATAAACAATAAAACACAAAATTGTTAGTTAGATTAATTTAAAGAATAAGCGCGGATTAGTATAAAAAAATAAGTATAAAAAGATTAATATAAAAAATTACAGGAGATATAAAAAAATGCAAAAGGCGACAATTCAATTAGAAACCCTGACCTGCCCCTCGTGTATGCAAAAAATAGAAAACGCGGTCAAATCCCTGCAAGGCGTGGATAAAGACAGCCTAAAGGTGTTGTTTAACTCAAGCAAAGTAAAGGTAAACTACGACGACCAAAAACTATCCATAAAAGACATAGTAAGCGCCATAACCAAACTAGGCTACACAGTCCTAAAATCCCAAACAAACCCGCTGTAAAGAAAGCCAAACGCTTTAATTAAAGCGTTAACAAAAAAATTAACGCAAAACGCAAATAAAAATTGCAAAAAGCAATATCGCCCCTAAAAGCGTATTGCTTTTTTAATTTGTATTGACTATTGCATCAGATAAATTTGAATTTGAAACTTAATTGGTCTTCTTTTAAAAAATATAGCAAACAGGCATTATTCATGAAAAAATAAAAAACATTGCGATACAAGCGTTGATAAAAATAGATTTAATAGTCTATTATGTTTTTTAAATAATGATGTTTTTAAAAAACGCATTTTCTTTATTGCTTTGCTGGCGGAGAGAGGGGGATTCGAACCCCCGGATAGCTTTAGGCTATCACGCGATTTCGAGTCGCGCTCTTTCAACCGCTCAGACATCTCTCCATAAAATCGCCAATAATTTGCGCCTTAGAAATTTAATCTATTTTCTTTTCACCGCTTCGGTATCTCTCAACAAAAAATTACAGCGCCAAATTATTTTATAATAATATATAGAAAAAAGCAATATCATAAGGGCGGGTTATTGGCTTTAAATTATTGGAAATATTACTAAAAAACCGAGATTAGTAATAAATATTATGCATAACCAATTTAACAGCAAACAAGCTAACCTAAAACTTTTATAAGCCCATCAAGCATAATTAATAAACTTTTACAGGCACCAAATAGAGATTATATTTTGTAAGAATAGACGCCAAATTGATTGTTATCTTGTAAAACTTACCAAGCGCTTTTTATAAGCGCTATCATTATATAACCCTGCCAGCCCTGTTTGCTTTTTAAGCTTTGGCAAACG
Source organism: Clostridiales bacterium (assembly GCA_012512255.1). Classification (NCBI taxonomy): domain Bacteria; kingdom Bacillati; phylum Bacillota; class Clostridia; order Eubacteriales; species Clostridiales bacterium. The sequence goes on from JAAZDJ010000013.1 coordinate 8,846, forward strand.
CTTAATTAGTAAGTGTTCGCCATTTCAATAAGCTGATATAACCTTTCTATTATAAAAAAATATTACTTTAACACCCAGCATATTTTTTCGTTCAATATATCCATACCCAGTTTTTTTAAAAGCGCTAGGGATATGCCGATATAATCTTTCAATTATTTACTTAAACACCCAGCTTATTTTTTGGTCCAGTATATCCATACCCAGCTTTTTTTGAAGCGCTAGGGATGCCTGATTGTCTTCTACGACATGCGCGTAAGGCGCGCGGCCTTTTTGCAACAAAACATTTATAAGGTAAGCTTCCAACGCGTAACCTATGCCCTTGCGCCTGTGCTGCGGCATAACCTCTAACATGCCCATAGCGCCCTCGTCATGCGTTCCTATATAGCCCAATAACTCGTCGCCCAAAAACGCGCCATACATAAATTTGTCTTGGATGCGCCTTGCGATATAGTCTTTATTGCCGATATAAGAATATGTATTAAGCACGACATCCAAATAATCAATTGTAAGCTGTCTTATCTCGTAATCGGTCTTAAACTCGGGCGCGGCGGGCTTGGTATAAACCGCCATATAACAGCGCATCTCGGTATCCAGCCCAAATTGCCGCTTTAACAAAGGGATATAAAAATCCTGATGCGCCATAAAAATACGCGCGTTTTTATCAACACACGCCAAAATCCTTTCTATGTCGCCGTCGGCGCTTATCAAATACGAACCGCCGCTGATGTTATACAGCAAAACGCCGTTTTCCGCCGCATAAATGACCTCGGCTTCGCCGCTGTTTAGGCCGTCTATCATGTCAATGTTCAGCATTTTGTTTTTGTTAAGGTATTGGTAAGCCGTTTTTTTGTCCATAGATTACTATATCCTCTTTTATAATTTTGCAAAAAAAATTTAAATACGCATAGTGCTATAATTTTAATTGCGCACAAACGCAATAATTAATTCATACAAAGCGTAAAAATTAAACAACCTTGTCCTTGCTTTAAAGCCCTTAAGCGCGCGACCGCTAGAAAAAGCGCTTTTATGTCCTTATCCTGACCCAAAAACCTTTAACGGCGCAAAACCGCTATAATAGATTTTTTTTAATATAACCTCTTGACGAAAGACTTAGGCTATTTAATCGTATTGAAGCTCATAAAAAATTAATTTATACTTTTTATAGATTTTGTTATTTTTTCCTTTGTAGAGTTTTGGCTATACGCTAAGCGGCCAAAATAATATTTTTTACCAAACGGCGCAAGCCTTTTTTATAATAAAAAGCGCCCAAAGCGCGAATGGCTTTTTGGACGGCGCTTTATGATAGCAGCTTTTGGATAAGCTCGTTGACTGTTTTGGGATTGGCTTTGCCCTTGGTCGCTTTCATCACCTGACCCACAAAAAACGCGATAGCCTTTTTGTTGCCGCCTCTTACATCGTCCGCGGCGGCGGGGTTGTTTTGGATTATTTCTTGGAGTATCTTCTCAAGCTCGCCCTCGTCGCTTATCTGGACCAAGTTAAGTTTTTGGATAAGCTGCTCGGGATCGGTCTTGCTGTCTTGATCCCACATATACTCAAAAAGCGTTTTCGCGGCGGGCTGGTTGATGACATTGTCTAGGTGCAATTTTAGCATCTTGGTAAAGTTTCGCGCGTTAATGGGCAGGACAATGTCTTCGGTCTGCTGTTCTTTGAGTTTGCGCATTACATCGGTCATTATCCAATTGGATATCATTTTGGGATTGTCAAACAGCGCCACGCACTCGTCAAAAAAGTCGGCTATCGTTCTTTCGGATGTCAATATTTGCGCGTCATATGGAGGCAGGTTGTACTCTTCCACATATTTTTGTGCGCGTTCTTTGGGCAAAAGCGGCAAAGTTTCCCTTACCTTGCGCACAAACTCGCGGCTTATCTTGACGGGCGGCAAATCCGCATCCGAAAAATATCTATAATCTTGCGCGTCCTCTTTTGTGCGCATTGAATATGAGCGGCCTTTCTGGTCATCCCAGCGTCTAGTCTCTTGGATAACCTTGCCGCCTGAGTTTAATATCTCAGTCTGGCGGTTTATTTCGTAAGTTATCGCCCTATGCGCAGCTTTAAACGACGCCAAATTTTTCATCTCCACCCTGGTTCCCAAAGGCTCGCCTTCTTTGTGCAAAGAAACATTGACATCGCAGCGCAAAGAGCCCTGTTCCATTCTGCAATCCGAAACGCCTATATATTTTAGCAGCGCCCTGAGATTTTCCAAAAACACAAGCGCCTCGTCGGCCGACGATATATCGGGTTCGGTAACAATCTCAATTAAGGGCACGCCGCCTCTGTTATAGTCAATCAAGCTGCCGCCATATTCCGAGTGGATCAGCTTGCCTGCGTCTTCTTCCAAGTGGATATGGTTGAGGCGGATTTTTTTGGGTCCGTTTTGGGTTTCAATTTCCATATACCCGCCCAAACAAATGGGTGCTTCGGCTTGGGATATTTGATAAGCCTTGGGCAAGTCCGGGTAAAAATAATTTTTTCTCTCCCAGCGAGTTAAGGAGTTAATCTCGCAGTTTAGCGCGAGCCCGGCTTTGATAGCGTATTCCACCGCTTTTTTGTTTAAAACGGGCAGCGCGCCCGGCATGCCGACGCACACGGGACAGCAGTTGATATTGGGTTCCAAATTAAACTCGTTTTTGCACGAGCAAAATATTTTGGTATTAGTCTTAAGTTCGGTATGAACTTCCAATCCTATAACCGCTAAATAACTCATTGCCTCATCCTCTCAAACGCGTAAGCCGCGTCAAACATTAGTTTTTCGCCTAAGCTAGGCGCGATTATCTGAAGCCCTATGGGCAAGCCCTTGGAACTAAACCCCGCGGGAACGCTAATAGCCGCTATGCCCGCTATATTGACCGGGGCCGTGAACGCATCGCATATATATCTGGATTGCGCGTCCTCTTGGTCTTGATTTATTTTAAACGCGGGCGTGGGCGTAGTGGGCGTTATAATCAAATCGCATTTTTGGAAAGCTTGGTCCAATTCTTGCTTTATAAGCGTTTGGACTTTTTGGGCCTTTTTGAAATAAGCGTCAAAATTGCCTTTGGACAGCGCAAAGTTGCCGACCAAAATTCTTAGCTTGACATCTTTGCCAAAGCCTTGCGTTCGGCTTTTGAAATATATATCTATCAAATCCTCAAATTCCGTGCTGCGATAACCGTATTTGATGCCGTCAAATCTCGCCAAGTTGGAAGCCGCCTCGGCGCAGCCCAAAACATAATACACCGGAATAGCGTATTTAAGCGTTTTCATTGACATTTCTATTATTTGGGCGCCCTCGCCGCTTAATTTGGCCAGCTGTTCTCGCATTAGGGCTTTCACATCTTGGTCCAGTATCATATCCAAAAACTCTTTGGGAACGCCTATCTTTTTGCCCTTAAAAGTAAAATCTTGGTCTATTTCCAAACTCGGATACTCGCCCCGATAAGATATATTGTCGCGTTCGTCGTATCCGCTTATGATTTGGGTCATAAAAGCGGCGTCTTCCACATTTTTGGTAATCGGGCCTATTTGGTCAAAGCTGCTGGACAGCGCGATAAGCCCGTGTCTTGACACCGTGCCGTAAGTGGGCTTGACCCCAACCACTCCGCAATAGCTGGCGGGCTGGCGTATAGAACCGCCCGTGTCCGAGCCCAGCGCGGCATAAGCCAAATTCGCCGAAACGCTCGCGCAGCTTCCTCCGCTTGAGCCGCCCGACACATATTCGCTGTTATAAGGATTGCGCGCTGGTCCTGTATATGAGCTTAGGTTGCTAGAACCCATAGCAAACTCGTCCATATTAGCCTTGCCCAAAATAATGGCGTCTTCGGCTAACAGCTTTTCTATGACCGTCGCGTTATATATGGGTATAAAGTTTTCAAGCATTTTGGACGAGCAAGTGGTCGGAATGCCTTCCGTGCAAATATTATCCTTTATAATTATAGGCGCTCCAGCCATCGCGCCGACTTTTTCGCCTCGGGCGCGGCGGGCGTCAATTTCTCGCGCTTGTTTTATGGCGTTGCCCGCGTTGACATAATTAAGCGCGTTAAGATGCTTATTTTTCTCAATATTGTCAAGACAGCTTTTGACGACTTCAACGCACGAGACTTCTTTTTTTTCAAGCAAGCTTATAATTTCTTTTAATGTTTTCGTATGCATTTTTTACTCCACTATCGTAGGCGCTTTAAACGCCCCGTCTTCGTGTTCGGGCGCGTTTTGCAAGATTTTTTCTCTATCCCAAGACGGTTTAATTATATCTTCTCTTAATTCTTCCACATCCAAAGGCGCGCTATATGTCGGTACGATGCCTTCGGTGTTTAGTTCGTTTAGCCTGTCAATCGCGTTTATAATAGCGTTAAACTCGTCTTGAATTTCTTTTAGTTCTTGGTCGTCAAATTCAATTCTTGATAATTTTGAAATCTTTTTTATTTCTTCTAGGGTTATCGTCATATATTTCCTCCTGGGTCTTAAACGGCTTTAGGCTGCCATTGGGCAACTTAGCGACAGAATACTTGCCCGAAAAACAAGCGTCGCAATAGCCGCGGTCTTTTATAAGCCCTATGTTTTTTATATCCTCTAGCGGCAAATACCCCAAAGAATCCGCGCCTATTTTTTGGCGTATTTGTTCTAATGAATAATTGACGGCGATAAGCTCCTCTCTTGAAGGAATATCCGTGCCAAAATAGCACGGCCACAAAAAAGGCGGCGACGCTATCCGCATATGTATTTGGGTGGCGCCCGCGTCTTTTAACATTTTGATTAGGTTGGCGCAGGTCGTGCCGCGGACGATAGAGTCGTCTATCAATATCACCCTTTTGCCCTCAATGTTGTTCTTTAAAACATTTAGCTTTATATTGACGCTTATTTCCCTTTCGTTTTGGGTGGGTTTTATGAAAGTCCGGCCTGTGTAGCGGTTTTTGATAAGCCCTTCTTCGTATGGAATGCCGCTAGCTTGGGCATACCCTACCGCAAAACTCAAGCCCGAATCGGGAACGCCCACGACTATGTCCGCCTCAACGGGATGGGCCTTTGCCAACAGCTTGCCGGCCTGCACCCTTGCCGCGTAAACGCTCACTCCGTCAATTACGCTGTCGGGGCGGGCAAAATAAATATATTCAAACACGCAATGCGCATAGGTGGTTTCATTGGCGTATTTTATGCTCCTTAAGCCCTCTTGGTTTATTATTACCATCTCGCCCGGCTCAACATCCCTTATAAACTCGGCTTTTATGACATCCAAAGCCGCCGTTTCGCTTGCCAGTATATAAGAGTTTTTGAGTTTTCCTAGACAAAGCGGCCTAAAGCCTTTGGGGTCGCGGATGCCTATCAGCTTGCGCGGGCTCATTATCACCAAAGAAAACGCGCCTTCAAGTTTTTGTAGGACCTTAAGCATAGCTTCTTCTATGGAATGCGTTTTCGTGCGGGCGCGCGCCGCCAAATGCATTATAACTTCGGCGTTGGAAGAAGATTGGAATATAGCGCCCTCATGCTCCAGCTTGTGCCTTAGCTCATAAGCGTTGGTCAAATTGCCGTTGTGGGCTATGGTAAGGCTGCCTTTGATATAACGGCTGACTAACGGCTGGCAATCCTCCCTTTGAAAATCGCTTAAAGCCGAATATCTGACATGGCCTACCGCCATTGTCCCTTTTAGCTCTTGGATATTTTCCGAGTCAAACACCTCGTTGACCAAGCCCATGCCTTTGTGCACCCTTATTATGCCGTTGTCGTTGACCGCGATTCCGCAACTTTCTTGGCCGCGATGCTGCAAAGCGTAAAGGCCGTAATAGGTCATTCGCGCGGCGTCAAAGCCGTCCATATCAAAAAAACCAAAAACTCCGCACTCTTCTTTGATTTTATCAAAACCCATATTTTTTATTGCCATCTTTTATTATTCCCATTCTATTGTGGCCGGGGGCTTGTTTGTTATATCATAAACCACGCGGTTAATGGCCTTTATCTCGTTTACAATCCTTGAGCTTACGCGCTCCAAGACGCTATGCGGTATTTGCGCCCATTGCGCTGTCATAAAATCGGTAGTCGTTACCGCCCTTAGCGCCAAGACATGCTCGTAAGCGCGTTCTTCGCCCCTGACCCCGACCGAACGCATATCCGTCAATATCGCGAAATATTGATTAATATTCTTATTAAGCCCGGCTGATATAATTTCTTCTCTAAATATCGCGTCCGCTTCCCTTAAAATTTCCAATTTTTGCTTGGTAACCTCGCCTATAATCCTGACCGCCAAGCCCGGTCCGGGAAAGGGCTGCCTGAACACAAGATGTTCGGGCATGCCAAGCTCAAGCCCTAGCCGCCTGACTTCGTCTTTGAACAGGCTTCTTAGCGGCTCAATTATCCCTTTGAACTTAATATTTTTGGGCAACCCGCCCACATTATGATGGCTCTTGACATTGGCGCTTTCCAATACATCGGGATATATTGTGCCTTGGACTAAATAATCAATTTGACCGATTTTTTGGGCTTGCTCCTCAAAAACGCGTATAAATTCCTCGCCTATAATTTTGCGCTTTTTTTCGGGGTCGCGCACGCCTTTTAATCTATTTAAAAATCTATCTTGAGCGTTAACGCGCAAAAAGTTAACGCCTTGCTGGCCTTTGAAAAAGTTTTCCACCTCGTCGGCTTCGTTTTTCCTAAGTAGTCCATGGTCCACAAAAATGCAGACCAAATTATCGCCTATGGCTTTTTGCACCAAGATAGCGCAGACCGAGCTGTCCACGCCGCCGCTTAACGCGCACAAAACCTTTTTGCCGCCTATTTTTTCTTTTAGGCTATTAATGTATGTTTGCGCGTAAAGGCCCATAGTCCAATCTGCGCGGGCTTTGCAAATATTATAAAGAAAGTTTTTCAAAATTTTTATGCCGTCTTGGGTATAACCGCGTTCGGGATGGAACAATACGCCATAAATTTTTAGCTTGTCATTTGCTATGGCGGCGTATTCGTTTCCGTTAATTAAAGCTAACGAATAAAAATCAGGAGGCAGGGCAACAACTTGCGCGGATTGGCTAACCCAGCCGTCAAAGTTTTTATCGGCGCCCTCAAACAAAGGATGCGCCGCGTCAATGCTGATTTTGGATTTTTTAAAGTCTAAGCCTTGGACGCTTGCATTGCCGCCCAAAGTTTTCAAAATTATCAATTGTCCAAGACCTATTCCCAAAACGGGAATTCCGATCTTAAATATATTTTGGTCAAGATTAAATAGCTTATTATCGTTACTAAAGCTGCCGGCGATTATAATGCCTGCGGGGTTTAAGTTTTTGATTGTTTGGGCGTCGGCATCATGCGGCAACAGCTCGCAATAGACATTGCATTCCCTTACGCGTCTTGCGATTAGTTGGTTGTTCGGTCCGCCTAAATCCAAAATAATTATAGTCTGTCTTTCCATTTTATACCACAATTAAAAAGCTAATTTATTTTATCAAAAATACGCGTATTTCTCAACTGTTTGTTTAATATCAAAAAACCCGCTTAAGGTTTTTTAAGCGGGTTGGTTATTCCTTGTTATTTGTCCAAAATGTCCCTAATCAAATCATACATCTTGGTTAGCTGCGCGTAGGCGGTAATCTCGTATGTTTGGTAAAAGTCTTCGTTTTCCAGCGCTTCTTGGGCCACAAGATACATCTTAAAAGAGGCTATTTCGTTTTGGGTGTGCCTTACCAAAAAATAAACCGTATCGTAAGTTATTTCAACATCGTCAATCTTGGCGGTCTTTTTGGCGTCAAAATATCTAAACACAACTAAGTGTTTATAACCATTCTCTACCGAAGAAGGCACGGCCCTTATTGAACGGATAGCGGTCGCGTCCAAAATTTTTGGCCGCTCGTTGCCGTCCTCGTCCGTATAAGTGGATAAATGGGCTTTTTTGAACCATTGATTTTCCATTATGCCCCTTAAAATAGAAAAGTCAATTGAATCCAAGTATGTCTTATAAAACTTGTCCAAATCCTCTTGGTTGCTAGCGCCTTCCACTAACTCAACCGTGGACGTCGCCGTTGAGCCAAATCCGCCTTGGCTTATTATCTGAATTGAATAAGGCTTGTCCAACATGGGCGCGGCGTCAGTTTTGATAAAGCCCGTAATTAGCGCAAACAGCGCGATAATCCCGACCAAAGATATCCAAATAATATTTCCTATTAATAATGTTACCTTTTTTTGTTTTGCCATAGTATTTCCCTACGCGACTTAGTATATATGATTTTTTTGCCTCAGTCAAACCAAAAAAGGCTTAAAACTTACAAAGCCTTTTTTTTATAAAAAATTATGCGCAAAGCTAAAAACTTGCCTTAAATTATTTTTTATGAACTCAAACCTTCCGAACGGACGGGACGGGATATCGCCTCGCTTGCTTGTTTTGCCCTTAGCTGCAATCTTTCTTCAAGCTCCCTTTCAATTTCGTCCAAAGGCTTGCCCGCCATAAGCGCGTCCACTTCTTCGGAATATATGGTTTCTTTTTCTATTAAAAGCCTTACCATTTTGTCCATGACTTCCCTATGCTCGTTCAAAACTTTTAGGGCGGTCTGGTAACCTCTTTCCAAAATCTTTTTGATTTCGGCGTCTATCAAGGCGGCGACCTTTTCGCTGTAATTGTGCGTTGATTGATAATCCCTGCCCAAAAACAGCTCGTGTTTGGAACCTAAATATATTGGCCCAAGCTCTTGGCTCATGCCCCATTCGGTGACCATCTTGCGCGCTCTTTCGGTGGCGACTTGCAAATCGCTTATAGCGCCCGTTGAAATGTCTTTGATGACAAGCTCTTCGGCCGCCCTTCCGCCCATAAGCATCGCGATTTCGTCGTTAAGTTTATTAAACGTGGTATGGGTATCGTCGGTTTCGGGTCGGGTCATTGTATAGCCCGCCGCCCTGCCGCGCGGTATTATGGACACTTCGTGCACGGGGTCGCAATGCGGCAAAATTTTGGCCACGATGGCGTGCCCGGCTTCATGGTAAGCGGTAATGCGCTTGTCAACTTCGGTAATTACGCGGCTTTTCTTTTGGGGGCCCATAATTACTTTGTTTATGCCCTCGTTGATATCAAGCATGTTAATAACTTTTCTGCCCGCTCTTGCCGCCAATATAGCGGCTTCGTTAAGGAGGTTTTCTATATCCGCTCCCGAAAATCCGCTGGTGATCCTTGCCAACACCTTAAAGTCCACATCGGAGCCGATTGGCTTATTTCTCGCGTGGACCTTAAATATTTCTTCCCTTCCGCGAACATCGGGTATATTGATATATATCTGCCTGTCAAATCTGCCCGGGCGCAATAGCGCGGGGTCCAAAATATCCGCCCTGTTGGTAGCCGCCATTACTATAATTCCGCTGTTGGTTTCAAAGCCGTCCATCTGCACCAGCAATTGATTGAGGGTTTGTTCCCTCTCGTCGTGTCCGCCGCCCAAGCCCGTTCCTCTTTGGCGGCCTACGGCGTCAATCTCGTCAATAAACACTATGCAAGGTATATTCTTTTTGGCGTCCTCAAACAAATCCCGCACGCGGGAGGCGCCCACGCCGACAAACATCTCCACAAAGTCCGAACCGCTTATTGAAAAGAAAGGCACATTGGCCTCGCCCGCGACAGCTTTTGCGAACAAGGTTTTGCCCGTGCCGGGCGGTCCTACCAACAACACGCCTTTGGGAATCCTCGCCCCGACTTGCTCAAACTTTTTGGGGTTTTTCAAAAATTCCACTATCTCGGCAAGTTCTGTCTTTTCTTCTTCGGCGCCCGCGACATCGCTAAACCTGACTTTTACATTTTGGTTTAGGCGGGCTTTGGACTTAGAAAAACTAATCGCCTGTTTGTTGCCTTGGTTTAGCATGCGATACACAAAAAACGCCAGCAACACCAGCATTACAACTCCCAAAAGATAGGGCAAATATTGCCAAATGCTTCCGGCGTTGGGGTCGTTAAACTCTATGGCAAAATCAAATTCCTCGGCTATTTGCAAAAGCGAGGTTATTTGGTTATCGCCGTCGCCGTATTTAGCATTAAATTCCCTTATTACATCGTTGGCAAAATCAGCTCGGGAAGGGATGTTAAACACATAATCGTATTTTGAGCTTGTTTGCGTCTTTTTGGCTTTTGCTTGGAAGCCTTCCACATAAACATGCTTTATATCGCCTTCCACTATCAATTCCAAGGCTTCGTTGTATTTGATAGGGTCGGGCTGACCGCTGAACATAAAAATGCCAGCGATTATCAAAAAGCTCAACACTAATAAAGCTAAAAAGATAACCCCTTTTGTGCTTGACTTCAAATTATTCCTCCAATGGCATCAGCTTGCTAATTTGTATCGTTATTTTATCATAAAACATATTACATATCAATGATATTTATGTCACAATGGATTTAATTTAATTCCGATAAGGAAAAATAAAAAGAGATTGCTGCCGATTATTTTTAAAAAAACCAACAAAAAATTAAACGCGACGGCGCTATATATTAAATTTGGCGATTTAAAACAAAAAAAACGCTTCTATATTAAATCCAGATTAATGCTTTGGCCGTTATCGGCGTCTTGATACATCATCCAGTAACCTTCGCCTTGAGGGTTATCTTTGTCCAGCGCCAGCCATGTGCAATATCCTTGAAGCTCTTTGGGCGGGTTGACCGAATACACGCCGGGCACGCCGTAACCTATATAATCCGGTCCTTCGCCGATAAGCCCGACCACATAATATTGATTTTGCCCGATTTCAACCTTGACCCAATAAGTGTCGGGCATAAGGTTATTTAATTTTTCTTCGGGCGGGTTGTTCTCAAACAACTTGTCAAGCTGGTCCTTTACGCCCAAAAAATATTTCGGCCCGCCGTTATCTTCTTCGTCCGTTTGACCGCTTTTTGCGCCTTCGTCCTGCCCGCTGTCTTGGTCTTGTTCGTCTTGGTCTTTTATCCTTATATTATTATATCCACCCCAAGACGAAATATATCGGGGCTTAAACTCATCGCTTTGCTCAGCTTCAGATGTCGCGCTATCTTGGGGATAATACACTTTAAATAAATCGTCTTGGGAATAGTCTTGGTCTTGTTCGGGCTGCAGAACTTCTTGTTCCGTAAAGTCCGTTTGATTTTGGACAGAAGTTTGAACATTGTTTTTTATATAGTCCTGCGGCTCGTCTTGGAAACCGTCTGCCAATTCGTTGGGAATTTCCACAAAAGCCTTATAAAAATCGGGCTGCCGAGCAGCTTCTTGAACGGCTTGGACCGCCGCCGCGCTTTCAGCCATTATATCCCTTGGCTTAATGTCTTGCGGATAATAGGAAGTTTTAGCGATTTTGCTGTCGTCGTATTCCCTTTCGGCCTCGTCTATAACCTTGGAAATTTTGGCGACCATTATTTTGGGGATGGACAGCGGTTTGTCAAAAAAACTGTCGCTTGGCGGGTGGGGCTTTGGCCTTTGATAAGCGCTTTGGGCTCGGTACTGCTGGATATAGCTTGGCTTTTGTTCGCTTGCGAAGGCGCTTGTTGGGTCTTGAGGTTTTTTGGCGGCGTCCAAGTTTTCTTTCTTGATTTCCACTTTTTCCACCTTGCCGGCGAACATGGCGGGACGGATAATGCTCTTAAACCCGTCCAAGATATTGGTCTCCCATAGCTTTTTGGCGTTGTTCGCGCCCCAGGCTATAGGAATGATATTCTCGTCGCTTATATAACACAGCACGCAATACAGGTTGCCCCCCAAATCTATTTCGCCCAATGACATCGCAGCGCTTATTTTGCCCTTTTGGCCAAGCCTTTGGGTATACACCGGGCTATTGTCCGAAGCGACGCCAAAAGCAAAAAGGCCTTTTGAGACATCTTTTAGGTTAAATATATTAACGGCGCATTTCGCGCTTTGCCCTATCTGCTCAATCGCCGCCACGCCCTTGACAGCGCCCGCGCCAAAGCCCTTGGTCACTTCGTTTAAAATAAGAATTTTCTTGGAATAGCCCATAAATATCCCCCAAAAAATACGCGCGCTGTTACACTTTATATATACTAACTTATCAAAAAATATATACGATAATTTGCAAAAAAAATAATATTATGGCTTTTTATTGGATATAGAAAAGGGCGATATTCCCGCCCTTTATTCGTCAATAAGCACCGCCCTTATGCGCCTAACGCCCGCGGACGAGCTTTCTTCTTTTTTGATTTTAAATTTGCCAAGCGCGCCCGTGCGCTCCACATGCGGCCCGCCGCAAATTTCTTTGGAAAAATCGCCTATTGAATAGACCTTGACTTTCTCGCCGTATCTGCCCTCAAACACGCCCAAAGCCCCGCTTTTTTTGGCCTGCTCTACGGTCATCTCTTCCACGGACACGGGCAAATCTTGCTTAATAACTTGGTTGACCAAATCCTCAACTTTATCAAGCTCGTCTTTTTCCACTTTGCGCCCGAAAGAAAAGTCAAACCTCAGTCTTTCGGCGGTTATGTTGCTGCCGCGCTGATAGACCTCGTCGCCCAAAACCTTGCGCAACGCCGCCTGCAAAAGATGGGTCGCTGTATGAAGCTTAGTAGTCTGCTCGCTCGCGTCGGCAAGCCCGCCCTTAAATCTTTGTTCGGCGCCGCTTTGGGACTTGGCTTGATGCTCGGCAAACGCTTGCTCAAAGCCTTGGACATCCACTTTTAGTCCTTGTTCGGCGGCTAATTCTTGGGTCATTTCCAAAGGAAAACCGTAAGTGTCATATAGCCTAAAAGCGCTTTTGCCGTCTATAATATCGCCCTCAATGGCTTGAACAACGCGCTCAAACTCCCTCAGTCCCGACCTTAGCGTCCTTTCAAACCGCGCAATCTCTAGCGCGAGTTCTTTTTTTATCTTATCGGCGTTAATTTCCAACTCGTTATATATGTCTTTGTATTGGTTAATGACCGCATTGGCGACCTCTATCAAGCCCGCCGCCTCCAAGCCCAGTATCCTAGCGAATCTTATGGCGCGTCTTATAAGCCTTCTTAACACATAGCCCTGATCCACATTGGACGGCGTAACGCCGCGATGGTCGCCCAAGATAAATACCGATGTCCTGATATGATCGGCTATAATTCTAAACGGCCTTTTGTCTTCGGTTTGGTAGCTTTTGCCGCTTAAGTCTTGGATTTTTTTGATAATATCTATAAACAAATCGGTCTCATACACGGAATCCGCGCCCTGCAAAATGCAAACCGTGCGCTCCAAACCCATGCCCGTATCCACATTTTTTTGCTCTAAGGGTCTATAATTGCCCGCCTCGTCTTTGTAATATTCCATAAAAACATCGTTCCAAATTTCCACATACTTGCCGCAATTACAAGCCGGCGAGCACTCAGACGAGCATTTGGGCTTGCCCGTGTCCACAAACATCTCGGTATCGGGTCCGCAAGGCCCTGTCTTGCCGGCGGGCCCCCACCAATTGTTTTCTTTGGGCAGGTAAAAAATATTCTTTTGGTCTATGCCTAAACTTGCCCAAATCCGCGCGGATTCGTCGTCTTTGGGCGCGTCCTCGTCGCCCGCGAACACGGATATAGCCAATTGTTCTTTGTCAATGCCTAGATATTTGGGCGAGGTCAAAAACTCATAACTCCATTCAATCATTTCTTTTTTGAAATAGTCGCCCAATGACCAATTGCCCATCATCTCAAAAAAGGTAAGATGCGAAGCGTCGCCTACTTGGTCTATGTCGCCCGTACGGACGCATTTTTGGATATTGCAAAGCCTTTTGCCCTCGGGATGAGTTTGCCCCATAAGATAGGGCACAAGCGGATGCATTCCCGCCGTAGTGAACAAAACCGTGGGGTCGTTTTCGGGTATTAAAGAGGCTGAGGCAATAATAGCGTGGCCCTTTTCTTTGAAAAAGTCAAACCATAATTTCCTTAATTCGTTGCTGGTCAGTCTTCTCATTTTGCCATAATCTCCAATTATGTATTCTTATACATCGTCTTTGTACGCTTTGAATGTCCTATTAAGAGCGCTTCGCAGCGTCGTAAACTTAAACCCGCCCATGACGGAATTTAGCTTGTCGTTGCTGGCGGTAAACTCAAGCCGTTCTTTGCCCAAGCTGATAGAAATGGCGTTTTGGGTCATTCTTTTTAGCCTTTTTAGCACATCGTTTATGTTCGCAAGCTCGTCGCTTGTTATGTTATAATCCCCGGGCGGAAAGTCTTGCATCAAGAAATTATTAATTATTTTTACAAAATCGTCAATATAAATAGCCGACAAAATTATATCTTTTTCCACGCTCAAGCTTTTGCCTTCAACGGCTTGGGCGATTAACGAAGTTATCACGCTGTCGGGCGCGTCCTTGCCAAACACCTCAAAACTTCTCAGCACATAGACCGAGCCGTCTATCCTTGCCATATTGGTAATATTAAATTTAGCCATTCCGTAAGAATCCAGCGGCATAAAATCGGCATGCGCGGATTCTTTAAAAGCCCTTAGACCGTCTATGTTATTAAGTTCTCTGATATTGGAAAATGTTATTATTTTCTTTACATTATAAGCCTTGGCAAGCGACTGGATATTCTTAAACATTATAGTGTTTAAGATTTCTATCTCTTTGTCCACTTGGTCGGGCCGCCCAAAAACCTCGGCAAAATGCAAAATAGCGTCAAACTTCTTCTTTTTGAAGATTGGAATAAGGTTTTTGATATCGGTTATGTCCGTTTGACTGTCTATTTCGGTTATTTTATGGCGTCTGGAATATCTTTGCGCGAAATTCATGGCTATATAATTATCGGAGCCAGTAATTAGCAACTTCATAAAATATCCTTAAAAAATTTTATTTTATCTTGTAGCTGTCTTTTAATCCGACTATTTGGATAAACGCGTTGGTTTTTGGATCCCAGCAATAATACGCTTGGCGCATAAACTGGTAGGGCGCGCCGGGGCGCGCGTCATTTAAAGATTTCTCGGCGACCGCGTTTGAGTATTCTATTTTTGAGTTTTTGTTTAGCCTATCCAAAAAATCTTTTTTGGTTTCGTCGTCATCCAATAAATAATCGTAATCTATCAGCTTGCAAGGATAATTTTGGCGCGCGTCCACAAAGTGTATCACGCCCTTGGGCTTTAACCCGCTTGTGTCTTGTCCGCTCTTGCTCTCGGGGAAATAGGCGCATTTTAACTCTTTGGGCTCGCCGTTTTCATCCAAGACCACATCGTCGCAACGGATGATATAAGCGCCTTTGAGTCTTACTATGCCGCCTTTTACCAGCCTTTTGTATTTAGGCGGAGGAACAAGCTTGAAGTCTTCCTTTTCTATAAATATCTCGCCCGAAAAAACCACTTCTCTTTGGCCTCTTTCGGGATAATCGGGGTGGTTTTCTATTTTTAAGATTTCGCTTTTGCCCTTAGGATAATTGGTAATAACGACCTTAAGCGGTTCTTTTACCACCATTGCCCTATCCGCCTTAACATTAAGAACGTCCCTCACGCAATGCTCAAGCAGCGCCACATCCACTTTGGAATTGGCTTTGGACACGCCGATAAGCTCGCAAAATTGCCTTATCGCCTCGGGCGGAAATCCTCTTCTGCGCATCCCCGCCAAAGTGGGCATTCTGGGGTCGTCCCAGCCGTCCACCACGCCCTCGTCAACCAGCTTTTTGAGATAGCGTTTGGACATAATCGTGCGGGTTAGGTTAAGCCTGGCAAATTCAAATTGGCGGGGCTTGGGGTCAAACTCGCACTCATTTACAACCCAATCATATAAAGGCCTATGGTCCTCAAACTCAAGCGTGCAAATGGAATGCGTGATTTTTTCTACGGCATCCTCAATGGGATGGGCAAAGTCATACATAGGATAAATGCACCATTTGTCGCCTTGCCTGTGATGGCGGGCGTGCAAAATCCTATAAAGCACGGGGTCGCGCATATTGATATTTGGGCTTGCCATGTCAATTTTAGCGCGCAAAGTCATGCTTCCGTCAGGAAATTTGCCCTCGCGCATTTGCTCAAAAAGTTTTAAGTTTTCTTCTATGCTTCTATCTCTATAAGGGCTTGGCTTGCCGGGCTCGGTCAGCGTGCCGCGATATTCCCTTATCTCGTCGGGCGTGAGCTCGCAAACATAGGCCTTTCCTTTTTTAATAAGTTTTACCGCGCATTCGTACATAATATCAAAATAATCCGAGGCGTAATAAATATCGCCCTTAAAGCCCAGCCATTCCACATCTTTTATTATCGCGTTGCAATATTCTTCTTCTTCTTTTTCGGGATTGGTATCGTCAAACCTTAGGTTGCATATGCCGTTATATTTTTGGGCAAGCGAAAAGTTAAGGCAAATAGCCTTGGCGTGCCCTATATGCAAATACCCGTTGGGCTCGGGCGGAAACCTGGTTATTAACTGCTTAATTTTGCCGCTTTTTAAGTCGTCAACAATAATCTCTTCAATAAAATTCATCTCGCTTTGGTCCTTGCGTTTTATTTATATATTGATTTTTGACTTATTATTGATATTAAAACAAACCCGTTATATTGCCTTGACTGTCAATGGCCATCCTTTCGGCGTTGGGCGATTTGGGAAGGCCGGGCATAAGCATAATATCGCCCGCTATGGCGACCACAAATCCCGCGCCCGCCCTTAACTGCAGGTCCCTAATCGTAAGCTTAAAGCCTTTGGGCGCGCCTAAAAGATTTGGGTTGTCGCTCAATGAATATTGGGTTTTGGCTATGCAAACGGGCAAATTACCGTAGCCGTCCTCGGTCAATTTTTTGAGTTGGCGTTTGGCGTTGGGCAAATACTCCACTTCGCCCGCGCCGTATATATTTTTGGCTATTTTTTCAATCTTTTGCTCAATGCTGTCTTCCAAAGCGTATGTAAAATTAATGCCGTTGTTAGACAAAGAACAAATTCTTACGACTTCTTCAGCCAATTCCAATCCTCCCGCGCCGCCTTGAGAATAAACATCGGTTATAATCGCCTTTATGTTTTTGGCTTGGCAAGCTTGTTTGACAAGATTAATCTCCGCTTCGCTATCGCTAAAAAATCTATTAATGGCCACAACGCACGGCAATTTGAATTGCTGGGTAACATTGTCAATATGCTTGATAAGGTTGGGCAGCCCTCTTTCCAGCGCGCCTAAGTCTTCGGCTTTTAAATCTTGCGCGTGTCCGTTATATTTTAACGCCCTAATAGTGGCGACCAAAACGACGCAATCAGGCGAGAGGTTATTGGCTCGGCATTTTATGTTCAAAAATTTCTCCGCGCCCAAGTCCGCGCCAAAGCCCGCCTCTGTAACCACATAATCGGCAAGCTTTAAAGCGCTTTTGGTGGCGATTACGCTGTTGCATCCGTGCGCGATATTGCCAAAAGGTCCCCCGTGCACAAAGGCCGGTGTGCCTTCCAAGGTTTGCGCCAAATTGGGCTTATACGCCTCGTAAAGCAAAATCGCCATAGCTTCAGAAGCTTTTAGGTCGCCCGCCGTTATGCAGTTATTGTCCTGATCGTATCCTATCACTATCCTTGCCAAACGCTCTTTAAGGTCGTCAAAGCTAGAACTTAGGCACAGCACCGCCATTATTTCGCTTGCCGCGGTAATGCTAAAGCTCTCGCTGCGGTTGCCCGTCACTCTGTTGCCGTCATAAACTATATTAATGTTCCTAAGCGCCCTGTCGTTGACATCTAAGCACCTGTTCCAAGTAACCGTTTTTATGTTTAGCTTGTTGCCAAAATATAAATGGTTGTCAATCATCGCCGACAAAAGATTGTTAGCAGAGGTTATGGCATGAAAATCCCCCGTAAAATGCAAGTTAATCTCGCTCATCGGCGCTAGCTGGGCATAGCCGCCGCCCGCCGCGCCGCCCTTAATCCCAAAGACAGGGCCAAGCGAAGGCTCTCTTAGGGCCAGCATTGCGCTTTTTCCAAGCTTTTTTAGCGCGTCAGCCAAACCGATGCTTATGGTGGTCTTTCCTTCGCCCGCCGGCGTGGGATTAATAGCTGTTACCAAAATCAGCTTGCCTTGACGATCTTTTGTAACGCGATTGACTTTTGCTTTATATCTGCCATACAAATCATAATCTTCCGCGCCCAAACCAAGCTCGGACGCCACTTCTTGTATGGGCCTTAACTTAGCCGCGGAAGCGATTGCGATATCGGTTTTCAAGCTTTATCTCCCTAAAAATTAATATTTTTATAATATCATAATAGCTTACAAAAAGCAAAAGTCCAACTATTTTTAAGGCGCTATTGTTACAACTATATTTTGAAAGGCCAAAATCAAAGGCATATGGGCTTATGTAAATATAATCATATTAAAAAATAATTGCCATTATATTTTAAAAAGTAAAAAAACAAGGCAATACCCATATATGCCGATATGCGCATATATTTATATTTAAAAAAAATTTATAATGAGACAGTTTAAAGATTTTGATTATGACAGTTAGAGTATTATATTTTTAAATAAGCCTGTAATA
>JAAZDJ010000014.1 GCA_012512255.1 Clostridiales bacterium
ATGTTGACACGGGCGCTTCTTTGACGGACTTTACCGATTATATGGAAGTTGTAAAAGCCGCTTACCAGAAAGCGATGAAAGTTTATCAATAAAAAACCCAAAGGAATAAAACAAAAAAGCATTAGCCTTTTTGGTTAATGCTTTTTTTTATTTTTTTATAAGAAAAAACTAGCTTTTTTGATATCAATAAAATTAATAAAAAAGTTAAACCGATTTATATAAATATAGGTTAAATAAAAATAAGAGGTATTTTAAATGACAGTCTTTAATTATATAATCGGGGCGGTATTGACGCTTGCGCCGTTAACAGCGGGGATAATGATAAAATTTTTTCCGCCCAAAAAAATTAATAGATTTTATGGATTAAAAACTAAAACGACAGCCCAAAATCAGCAAACTTGGGACTATGCCCACAAAGTCTGCGCCAATACATTATTGATTTATTCTATCTTTGGCGTTGTTGTTTATATAATCGCGCTTATACTTCACATTGTCATAATCAAACAAAAGTCGTATATAATGTTCCTTTTGGGGTTAATATTAGCGCTTTTGGGGGCGTTAACCGCTTTTTTGATTGCCCAAATAAAAACCAAAAAATTCAGCCGACAGCAAAAAGGACAATAAATTAATTTTAAAAAACCAAAAAAAGCAATGTCTTTTTAAAACATTGCTTTTTTATTTCATTGCTTTTTGGAAATCTGGTATCCTTGCGGGGTATCTACTATTACATAGCCTTTTGAGTTAATTTGGTTTCTAAGCTCGTCCGCCAAGGCGTAATTTTTGGCTTGCTTTGCTCGCAGCCTTCGCTCGGCCAATTCTTGAATATCTTGCGGAATAATATCTTGGGGGGCGTCTTGCGCCTCGTTAACGGACTGTTCAAGCTTTAAGCCAAGCACCCTGTCGGCATACAAAGCGAAGTCATACACGGCTTTGGATTTTGGCTCTTTTAACGCCGTCCACAAAACGCCCAAAGCAAGCGGGATGTTAAGGTCGTCATTTACCGCCTTGTCAAACTTTTGGCAATAGCCTTTTAAGGCGTCTTTATCGGCGCCTTGCGCGTTTTTATGCGTTCTTAGCTGCTCAATTAACCTTTTGCGCGCCGTCTTGGCGGCCTCTAGTCCCCCAAAAGTAAAATTCAGCTTCTTGCGATAATGCGTGTTAAGGCAAAAATACCTAAAGTCCATAGGGTCGTAGCCGCGCTCTTGCAAGTCGCTTATGGTGTATGTGTTGCCCAAGGACTTGGACATCTTGCCGTTGTCCACCGTCATAAACTCGCCGTGCATCCAATATCTGACGGCGGGCTTGCCGGTAAGGGCTTGGCTTTGGGCAATCTCGTTTTCATGGTGTATGGGTATATGGTCCACGCCGCCGCTGTGTATGTCAAACTGGTCGCCCAAAAATTCCCTGCCCAGCGCCGAGCATTCTATATGCCAGCCCGGATAACCCATGCCCCAAGGGCTGGGCCATTGCATTATATGTTCTTTGGACGCTTTTTTCCACAGCGCGAAGTCGTAAGGATTGCGCTTTTCGGGATTGACTTCCACCCGCGCGCCCGCTATTTGTTCGTCCAAATTAATGCCGCTTAGCTTGCCGTAATCTTCAAACTTTGAAATATCAAAATAAATCCCGTCCGAAATCTCATAGCCGTAGCCTTTTTCAACAAGGTGTTGGACAAAGTCAATCATTTGATTGATATAATCGGTGGCTTTGGGCGTGTATTCGGGGCGCTCAATATTGAGTTTTTCCAAGTCCTTAAAAAAGACTTTAGTATAATATTCGGCTATCTCATTAGGCGAGCGGTTTTGCCTTTTGGCTTCGCTTTGGATTTTGTCCTCGCCCGTGTCGCTGTCCGATTCAAGATGGCC
>JAAZDJ010000015.1 GCA_012512255.1 Clostridiales bacterium
CGAATACGACCAAAACACCAAAAAATTTGAAATCCATTACAAAAATAATTAAAATTTATGGACGCTGCTGTTTGGGCGCTTTTTTTGGCTTAATTGTTTTTTTAGTTTTAGGGATTATATATTATAATCATAATTAGACCGAATATTGTTAATGCTTGCGTTAAAATCCATATTGCATTAAAATTCATAGGGTTAATATAATTTGCGTTATTTGTTTTTTTTTATCAATACTACTAAAAAAACCTATATAAAGGATTTGATATAAATGACCCAAAGACCGTATAACGAATACGAACAAGATTACCGTTTTGATGTCGTGGTCATAGGCGGCGGGCACGCAGCCGCCGAGGCGGCGCTGGCCTGCGCTAGGACAGGCCATAAGACCTGCATGCTGATTCTTAATTTGGAATCTATCGGGCTTTTAGCGTGCAATCCTTCTATCGGCGGCACTTCCAAAGGCCATCTTGTAAGAGAAATAGACGCGCTGGGCGGACAGATGGGCATAGAGGCCGACAAGTCCTTGATACAGCTTAGGATGCTCAATCAAAGCAAGGGCGCGGCCGTTCAATCGCTAAGGGCGCAAATAGACAAAAACCGATACCATACCAATATGAAATCAACACTGGAAAATACGCCCAACTTGAGATTGCGCCAAGCCGAAGCCGTAGAGCTTATCGTGGAAAACAAAAAAATAATCGGCGTTAAGACCCTGCTTGGCCAAATTTATTACGCCAAAGCCGTAATAGTGGCGACCGGCGTTTATCTAAAATCGCACATAATCATCGGCGACATTATCCAAAAGCAAGGGCCTTCGGGGTTTGCGCGCGTCGAATACCTTTCGGATAGCATTAATAAAATTGGCCATGCCACAAGACGCTTTAAAACGGGCACGCCCCCGCGCGTCAACGGCAAAACAATAGATTATTCCAAGCTGGAAATTCAGCATGGCGAGCCGTGGTACACCTTTTCGGTTATGTCGGACTCGGTAGAATACGACCGCGCGCCGTGCTATTTGGGCTACACCAATGAGCGCACCCACCAAATAATCAGGCAAAACATACACCTCGCGCCGATGTATAGCGGGCTGATAGAGGGCATAGGCGCTAGATATTGCCCTGCAATTGAAGACAAGGTAATGCGCTTTGCGGACAAGGAACGCCACCAAT
Source organism: Clostridiales bacterium (assembly GCA_012512255.1). Classification (NCBI taxonomy): domain Bacteria; kingdom Bacillati; phylum Bacillota; class Clostridia; order Eubacteriales; species Clostridiales bacterium. The sequence goes on from JAAZDJ010000015.1 coordinate 1,167, forward strand.
TTTTCTTGGAGCCCGAAGGACTGAACACCGTGGAGGTTTATCTCCAGGGGCTGAGCACCTCTTTGCCCTTGGATATCCAAGAAAAAATAATAAGGAGCATTGAGGGCTTGGAAAACGCCCAAATTATGAGGGACGCCTACGCCATAGAATACGAATGCATAGACCCGCTTACCCTAAAGCCTTCGCTGGAAAGCAAATTTATTGACGGGTTGTATTTTGCCGGCCAGATAAACGGCACAAGCGGCTACGAAGAAGCGGCCGCCCAAGGCCTGATGGCGGGCATCAACGCTTCGTTAAAGTTAAGGGGCAAAGACCCTTTGGTGCTAAGGCGCGACCAAGCCTATATAGGCGTTTTGATAGACGACCTTACCACAAAGGGCACCAACGAGCCTTACAGGATGATGACTTCGCGCGCGGAGTTTAGGCTGCATCTTCGCCAAGACAACGCGGACCTAAGGCTTACCCAAATAGGCTACGATGTCGGGCTAGCCGCTAAGGAAAGGTACCAAAAATATTTGGACAAGCTAAACCAAATCCAAAAACTCAATTCTTTGCTTGATAAAACTTTCAGCCCTAAAATTATAAACCCGTTATTAAAAAAACCGTTAAAATCGGGCGTTACTTTGAAAGAATTGTTTAAGCGGGACGATTTGCCCTTGCATCAAATCGCGCAACTTAACGAACTTAAAGATTTTAGTTACGATGTTATATATCAAGTTTCTTTGGACGCGCGCTACGAGGGCTACATCGCGCGGATGAAAAGAAGCATAGAAGAAGCCAAAAAGCTGGAAGAGTTTAAGCTGCCCGAGGACCTGGACTATAACAAGCTAAAAGGGCTTAGAATAGAAGCAAGGCAAAAGTTGCAAAAAATACGGCCTCTGACCTTGGGTCAAGCCTCAAGGATAAGCGGCGTCAATCCGGCCGATATCAATGTCTTGCTGCTTTATATAAAGACCAAAAAATGAATTTGGATGTTTTAAAACAAAAAATCAATCAAGACGGGCGTTTTGAGGTTTTTTATAACGAGCTTATAAAGCGCAACCAAAAAGTCAACCTTACCGCCATTACCGAAAAAAAAGATGTCTATCTCAAGCACTTTTTGGACAGCGCGGCGGCTTGCGATTTTTTAGCGCCCCAATCTTATGTTTTGGACATAGGCTGCGGCGCGGGCTTTCCGTCCATTCCGCTAAAACTGTTAAGGCCCGATTTAAAATTTTTGCTGATTGACTCGTCCAACAAAAAAATTAACTTTGTTAACCATATTATAAAATCCTTGGGCTTGTCGGACATCCGCGCGACCCATTGCCGCGTAGAAGACTTAAAAACCAAAGATTTTGACTATGCGCTCGCGCGCGCCGTCGCCCCGCTCAACGTATTATGCGAATACGCTTTGCCCTATCTTATACTTGGCGGGCGCGCCATTTTTTATAAATCAGATATATCCCAAGAGTTGTCCGCGGCGCTTAACGCGATAGGTTTTTTGGGCGGCCAAATTGAAAATATCATAGAATTTCATTTGGAACAAGACATAAAAAGAAAGCTGGTCGTGATACAAAAAATCAAACCTTCCCCTGACGGATACCCCCGCCCGTTTAACAAACCGCGAAAAAATCCGCTTTAGATTTGCAAATTTTTGAATTTTTTGTCGTTTATGTTATTGTCCATTAATTATTGTATTTGTATCTAAAATATATTTATGCTATAATTAATTGATACGACAAGGAGATTTTTTTAAGCTATGGGAAAGATAATTGCCTATACCAACCAAAAAGGCGGAGTGGGCAAGACCACGACTTGCATCAATATGTCCGCCTATCTTACCGCTATGGGCAAAAAGGTTTTGGCGGTGGACTTGGACCCGCAGGGCAATACGACCAGCGGTTTGGGAATAGAAAAAAGCAAGCTGACAAAATCTATATACAACGCGCTAATGGGCGATTGCCCCATAGACGATGTCATCGCGCCCACGGGCGTGGACAACCTTGATATCATTCCTTCCAATATAGACCTGGCGGGCGCCGAAGTTGAAATGGTCAATATAGAACAAAGAGAAAAACTGCTTCAAGCCATTTTGAACAAACTCAAAAACACATACGATTATATCTGCGTAGATTGCCCGCCTTCGCTGGGGCTTCTCACTATCAACGCCCTCACCGCTTGCGATTCCGTAATAATCCCTATCCAAAGCGAATTCTTTGCCCTGGAAGGCTTAAGCCAATTAATGAACACGATAAAATTGGTCAAAAAACATCTCAATCCGACCATAGAGATTGACGGGGTTTTGCTTACCATGTTTGACGGCCGTTCCAATCTTGTCAACAGCGTGGCGGACGAAATCTATAAATATTTCGGCAGCAAAGTGTTTGAAGTAAAAATCCCCCGCAATGTAAGGCTGGGCGAAGCGCCAAGCTACGGCTTGCCCATTATGCAATACGACCCGAAATGCGCCGGCGCGTTGGCTTACCAAGCGTTTACCGAGGAATACCTAAAGCGCAATAACGACAATTTCATAAAAATAGAAGACCCTTCGGTTTTGAAAAAGAAGTATTGATAACCAAAGTAAAAAATTTTGCCAAACATTTGTTTGGCTTTTTTTTATTAATACCGAATTTCTATTCGCGAAATAAATAAAATCTAATAAAAAATTATTTCTAAGACAAAAACCGATAAAGAGATCTAAAGAGCAAAAGAGCAAGCTAAAGCAACCCAAATAATTTAGAAAGGGATTGTTTTATGAAAAGCGTCTACTGTTATACTCTTTTGTTTTTTTATTATGCCGTTATATCTTTTAGTTTTTTGACTTATTTTTCAATCAATAAATATGTCGCCTTGCGCGCGTCTAAGATTGGTGAAACCGACTGATATTTTTTCTCAATATTCCCATGCGTATATATACTCCATTGACGCGTATGAAGAAGAATGATACAAGCGTTTGCCCACTGCTTTATTTTATACTAAATATTTTTTTTTGATAAATTTTATAAAAGGGATTTAATCGTTTTTTGTTTCTTTTTTAACAAAAAAATTCTAAACCTTGAAATCAAAAGCTTAAATTTTACCGTCATAGCGGGCTAAGATTGCCTGTTAACCTTAGAGATAAAAATGGCAGACAATTTTATTTTCATACGAAAAGCGCCTTTAAAGGCTGGCAAAATAGGTTGACGAAGCGTATAGCGTTTTTTTAAGATGACAAAAGATATTTCGGCAGGCCGTCTAGTAACTCAACGGAGCATACGGCGGGGCATATAGAAATTAATTTGCTTAATGCGCCTGATGCGGCGGGCGTTAAAGGGAGTTTAGATCTTCTTAAACTTAACGAAAAATTAAAGGATAAATCCATTATTAAAAAAACGATTTTTAAAAAAATTTTATCCCGTCAAAAAAAACGCCGTTTTATTTAACAAACGGCGTTTATTTATTTTTTAATTTTAATGTCTTAACCTACCAATCCGCCCAGCAATCTTTCGGTATTAAAGAAATGGTTTATTATAAAGAACACAATCTTGCTTATTTCTTTGGCGATATAGGTGTTTTCAAAGGCAGCTTTTACGGGCGCCATAAACGAAAAATTAAGCAACAGCCCAAACACTACCAATAATATAGAAACAGCAATCGCGCCTTTGAAAAAACCTACAAACAGACCAAAAAACTTATCAATGTCGTTAATTGTTTTTTGACCTTTGATCTTATCAATAATTTTTTCAAGCGTCCTTATGATTATCCTCAAAATCAAGAATATAACCAAAGCCAAAACCACATAAAATATAGCTTGGGCGAAAAACTTTGACAACGCGAAATTAATCGTCATGCCGTGATAGGCTCCCCCCGACATTTTGTCAATCACACTCATAAGCATGGGCACGATAACGCTCCACAATCCGCCAATAGCCCCCTGAATTTCTTCTTGCGTAGCTCCAATAGTTACTCCGTTGAAATCAGGCAGTTTGGAAGACAAAAAGGACGCCAAGCTGTTGGTATCTCCGGCAAAAACCTTATTTATAAAAGGTATTTGATAGATTTGATTGCCCGCGAAAAACACTATTACAATGGCTATTCCTAACGATATCGTCGTTCCAAACAACGAGGTTATTGACTTTAAAGCGCCTTTATAAGCTCCATAAAGCGTGAAAATCAACAATATGCCAACTACAATCCCATCAATAATAAGCGCCATAAAAACCTCCTCCAATGCCTTTAAAATGTATTTTTTTTCTATATTTGGGAATACTTCCCTAATATCAGACCAAATATACCGTTATGAAAACCATCTCTTTTTCGTCCACATCCTCAAACAATTCTTTGGCGGATACGCTGCTGAAAAAGTTGCGATCTTTCCGCTCCTTGCCCGTCATTTTGTGCATCGGCAGCGACAAAGTCACAGGCGATTGCTTGGGTCCTTTGTGCGGGCATTTGCTGGTCAATATTTACAACACCCCTTGCTATGTTTATGGGACATTGGATTTGCCCGTAACGGCCAAAAATCTAGAAAGCACGCTGGACTTTATAAAGGCCCGCCATCCAGGCCAAAAAATTTGGGCGGTCGACGCCTGCGTAGGAAAACCGCAGGATGTGGGCGTTATCAAAGTCGGCTCGGGGTTATATCCCGGCTCTTTTTGGGGCCATAACCTGCCCCGTTCGGGCAATCTGGGAATAACCGCCTGCGTGGCCTCTGATAACGGCAATGATTTTCAAACAGCGAGATTGGGTAATGTTTTCAAACTTGCCGATATAATCGCGCAAGCCCTTGACAAAAGCCTGCGCATACATGTAAGTCTCCAAAAAATATACCGACCAAGTAATAACATTATATCAGCGTCCAATTAATTAATAATTAAACAAAGATTAAAAAATGATTAGAAAATTGTTTCACGTGAAACAATTTTTATCTATTTTTAAAAGAATTTATAAGCTCGCTTATCCTGTCCAGGTCGTCCCTGGAAAAATAATCTATATAAATCCTTCCTTTGTTTTCGTTGCCATAGACCGTAACCTTGGTGGCAAACACCCTTTGCATGTCGTAAATCAATTCCCTTAACTCTATGCTTTGACGCATAGCGAAAATTGGTTTGGTCTGTGGTTTGGGCGCCAATAATTTTTTTACGGCGTTTTCCAAATCCCTTACTGACATTTGTTTTTGGATGGCGGCATTGGCGAATTTTAGTTGCTGGTCTTTATCCTCTATGCCTAAAAGCGCGCGAGCATGACCTGCGCTTAATTTGCCGTCCAAAATCATTTCTATTATTTCTTGGTCTAAGGTCAAAAGCCTCAGCGTATTGGCGATAGCCGGACGGCTTTTGCCCAACCTTTCGGCCACTTTTTCTTGGGTGTAATTATATTCAGCCATCAGCCTTTTGATCGCTCTTGCGGCTTCTATGGGGTTTAGATCTTCCCTTTGGAGGTTTTCTATTAGCGATATTTCGCTTATTTTTTGATCGGAATAGTCTTTGATAACTACGGGCACTTTTAACAGGCCGGCTATTTTAGCCGCGCGCCATCTTCTTTCGCCCGCTATTATCATATATTTATCTTCCCGCTTGGTTACAATCAAAGGCTGAATGACGCCGTGAATTTTTATGGAATCTGCCAGCTCGTTTAGGCTTTGCGCGTCAAAAGATCTGCGTGGCTGATTGGGGTTGGGAAATAATTTATGTATTTCTATCTCGGTTTCAGCTTCTTGATTGGCGGTATCTATTACTCTTTCGCTATAATCGTTATCGCTAAAAAGCGCGTCCAGACCGCGGCCTAAACCTTTTCTAATTGACATAGTCTAAAACTCCTAATTTTTAAAAACATTTTAACACAAGAAAGGATAATTATCAATATTTAATAATTATGACGGTATAAATAAAAAAATCCACAAATTCTTACACATTGAAGTTTATCAATGTGTATGGAAATGTGGATAAATTAATTATAAATATTTATAATTGACTTAAATTATTAAAAATTTTAGGCTGTTTTGCTACTTATAAACATATTTTTGCCTATAAATGTTGATAAAAATTAACAAAATGTTTAATTTGGGCGCAAGGTTTTACACAATGTTATTAAAACCAAACCACAATATCTAAGCATTAAAAAATAAATAAATATTATATATTGCGCTTTTTATGTAGTTTTCCACAATTTAACTCCCAACTATTACTACTGCTACTATATAAGAATAATATATAATTATTTATCGGGATTTTTATCGTTGTCTTTATTATGTGTAATTTTTATGTATTCGGCCAATCTCAAGTGCCTTGACACGATGTCATTATAATATGAAAAATCATTTTTATAAGGATCGTTTATCTTCATTTCCCTTAAGATTTTGTTATAATTTTTGCGCGCCTTAACCATAAAATACCCCTTTTATATTTTATGTTTTTAGCGACCCATATTGTTAAAGTTATATTTTGTTTGACTATTAAACATTGCTTATGTATAATTTAAGGTATCGTATTTATCATAATTGATATCCTACATTTTGAAAATAAGTGGTGGACAAAATGAGAAAAAAGATCTTGATAATATTTATTGCTTTGATAATGGTTTTTGGCGCCGTTTTTGGATGCGGCCCAAATTATCCGGAGTTTGACGTTAAAGAAATACCCGACCAAAAATACGCCGTAACCAGCAACGGCGGCCTAGTCGTGCAAAAGGGCGATTTTATATATTTTGTCAACGGATATAAGTCCATCGAAGACGCTGACGGCAAGAATAATATTTGGGGAAAGGTTGAAAAAGGCGGCATATATTACTCCAAACTAACCAAAGGACAAGATATAGAAATAAACGACTATTACGGCAAATATACGACTTACGACAACAGTTCTAACGAATTTGACGATGAGTTCAGCGGATTTGTAACGGAAGAAAAGACCTATTTTGACGAAGACGATGAGGAACAAACAAGACAACAAATCAAAGTAAGCCCGGTTGTTTCCAAACTGGTCACAAACGGTGGCAATATTTTTGGCGGAATTTATATCATAGACGATTATATTTATTACGCAACGCCCACTACCAAAAAAGACAAAAAAGGCAATATCCAATACGAATTGGTGGATTTTTTCCGCACGCGCATAGACGGCAAAAACACGCAGTATATATACACATCCAAAAGCGCTTCCCAAAAACCCGTTTATGGATATTATAAATTCAATGGCAAGGTATACGCGGTATTTTACGAGGCAAGCGAGCAAAAAATTTATAGCGTGGAAATAAACGATAAAAAAGCAAATAAACCCAAAGTATTGGCCGAAAAAGTAACGGGCGCGATTTTACCCCAAAAAGATGTTTACTACAAAGGCATATCCCAAGACATGCCCGAAGATTTTATATATTATACGCGGGATATTGAATTAGAAATTGATTCTGAAAACTTCGGAAATATAACCGAAAGGGTAAGGCCGGACGGAAGCCAAAGAACCAAAATTTTATCGGGCATGACCGTGACTTTAAATAAGGTTTCCCAAGGCCATTTGCTTTATTTTGTTGAAGGTTATCAAAATACCGCCAATAAATATTATTTTTCGCAAGATTATACCGATTTTGACGCCGAGCAAACCCAATCAAAACAGAATATAATATTTTACGAGCCTTCGGGCGATTTTCCTGACGAAGTTTACGGCGTAATAAATAGACCTAACGATTACTTGGCGCTCGCGTCTAAAGGTTCTAGCATGGTTTTATACCGTGCGGGCGAAGAGGCCGCTGAAGTTATTTACAACCAAAAAACAAAAATATTATACGCGGACAGCAATAACGTCTATTTTGTGATTGATTACACTAGCGAGGAAGAACCCAATCTTACTACGGTCAAGCTATATAAAATTAACTATTTTGACAAGCAAAACCAAGAGTTAGCCCAAAAAAATATAAAGGTTGATTTTTTGAATGTGGATATAGCCGCGGGATATATCTTTTATGTTTCCAATGAAAACCAAATTGCCCAAACCATACCCAAAAACGACCAAGAAGAAATTACCGTATTGGCCAAAACCCAAAATTATCTAAGGTTGCAAAATTTAAACTCAGCCACCAAAACCGAGTGGGATTTGGGCTGGCTTGCCAAAATGGATTATCCGGAGATTGACGACGAGGACAAATAAAAAAATTAAACCGCCCAAAAAGGCGGTTTTTTTATTTTATATTATAGCTTTTAAGTTTATATTATAGCTTTTAAGCGGGCGTGTTTTCATTTTAAGCAATAGCTTTCGGCTTTTGTTTTTTTGGCTTGCCAAACCTTAAAATTGTCTGGGCGATTAATACCGCAACAAGCGCCACTCCCACGTCCGCAAGCTCGGCCAAGATTAACGACTGCATCGTCGGGAAAAAATTAATTACCATTACAAGCAGTTTGACCGCCAAAACCATTATTATATTAAATAGGACTATTTTTTTGACATATTTTGCCAAGGACAACATAGCCGGCAAAGCGTTTAGGTTGTCGTTCATAATTACCATATCGGCCGATTCCACTGAGACATCGCTTCCCGAAATTCCCATTGACACGCCTATATCGGCGCGCGAAATCGCCAGCACATCGTTAATGCCCTCGCCCACAAAGGCCGTTTTGTGTCCTTTGTTTATATACTCGCTTACTATATTTAGCTTGTTTTCGGGCAGGCATTTGGCATGGTAGGCGTCAATACCGGTTTTTTGGCTTACGCTTAAGGCGATTTCGGCGTTATCGCCCGTGATCATTACGGTATTTTTAACGCCCAGCTTTTTGAGGCGCGCCACGCTTTCTTTGGCCTCAGGCTTGATTTTATCTTCCAAAATTATAGCGCCTATATACTCGTTTTCTTTGGCTATATAAATTGCCGTTTGGGAATATCTGGGAACTTTTAAGCCGTTATTTTGCAAAAACTCGTAACTGCCCGCCAATATCGCATAATCTTTGGTTTGGGTCTTAAC